>JAWLEL010000282.1:0-3944 GCA_041686165.1 Lentibacter sp. | reverse complement strand
AATTGGCTTTGCCAATTCGCCTGCCGGGCAATGGATGGGCCGGGCACCTTCGGTGCTATTCCGGCCCGGGCTTTAGAATGGCCGCTCCGATCTGACAGCGGCCATTGTCGCTCTCGAACCCAAATCTCCTATCCCCCCGAAACGCGAAAAGGCCGAGGCAAAGCCCCGGCCCCTCGCATCCATCAAGGGCCCGATCAGTATTCGACGACCGCGCGGATCGACTTGCCCTCATGCATGAGGTCAAAGCCCTTGTTGATCTCGTCGAGGCTCAGCGTATGCGTGATCATCGGGTCGATCTCGATCTTGCCGTCCATGTACCAGTCCACGATCTTGGGCACATCCGTGCGCCCCTTCGCGCCGCCGAAGGCCGTGCCTTTCCAGACGCGCCCCGTGACGAGCTGGAAGGGCCGCGTGCTGATCTCGGCGCCGGCGGGGGCCACGCCGATGATGACCGACACGCCCCAGCCGCGGTGCGAGCATTCCAGCGCATCGCGCATCACCTGCACGTTGCCCGTCGCGTCGAAGGAATAGTCCACCCCGCCGAACGGGTCCCGCTCCGTCTTGGTCAGTTCGATGATCGCCTCGGTGACGGACTGGTCCTTGAGGTCCTTGGGGTTGACGAAATCCGTCATCCCGAACTTGCGCGCCATCTCGGCCTTGTCGGAGTTCAGGTCGACCCCGATGATCTTGTCGGCCCCCGCCATGCGCAGGCCCTGGATCACGTTGAGGCCGATCCCCCCGAGGCCGAAGACAGCCGCCGTCGAGCCGATCTCGACACCGGCCGTGTTGATCACCGAGCCGATGCCCGTGGTCACACCGCAGCCGATGTAGCAGATCTTGTCGAAGGGCGCGTCATCGCGCACCTTGGCCAGCGCGATCTCGGGCATGACCGTGTGGTTGGCGAAGGTCGAGCAGCCCATGTAATGATAGATCGGCGTGCCATCGAGCATGTGAAAGCGCGTCGTCCCGTCGGGCATGAGCCCCTGACCCTGCGTGCCGCGAATGGCGGTGCACAGGTTCGTCTTGCCGCTCAGGCAGGAATGACACTCGCGGCATTCCGGCGTATAGAGCGGGATCACGTGATCGCCCGGCTTGAGCGTGGTCACGCCCTCGCCCACTTCGACAACAACGCCCGCGCCCTCATGGCCTAGGATGCTCGGGAAAAGCCCCTCCGGGTCGCCGCCCGAAAGCGTGAATTCATCGGTGTGGCAAATCCCGGTAGCCTTGATCTCGACCAGAACCTCGCCCGCCTTCGGGCCGTCCAGTTCCACGTCCATGATTTCCAGCGGCTTGCCCGCTTCAAGCGCAACGGCTGCACGTGTTCGCATGGTCTCTCTCCCTGTTCGTGTCAGGAAAACCCTGCGTCAATTCCAACCCTCTTGCAAGCATCCGTGAGGCACTACCGCGCATCTTTCCCCTGACGCCAGCGGCCTTTCAGGCGTATGGTCCATGCAAAGCCCGGGAGACCAGACATGACCCTGCCACGTTTTGCCATCGCCATCATCGGCCTTGCGCTCATCGCAAGCTGCCAGTTGACCGATCCGACGGAGACCACCCCGAGGGCCGATGCCTGCGGTGCCTCCGACCTGACCTACATGGTCGGCAAGCGCGCAGCCGAGATAGACGTTTCGGACACCGCCGAGACGGTCCGCGTCATCGGCCCCGATACCGCCGTCACGATGGATCACCGCCCCGACAGGCTCAACGTCCATGTCGACGACGACGGGGTGATCACCAAGCTCACCTGCGGCTGAGAACCGCGCCGCGCCTACTTCTTCACGCGATACGTCTCGTGACAGGCCTTGCAGGTCGCGCCGATCTTGCCCATGCCCGGCCCGATCCAGGCCTGATCGCTGGTATCAAGCTCGCCCGCGGCGGCGCCGAGAGCTTCGGACTTGCTCACGAAATCCTCCCAGGTCTCCCAGATCTCCGGCTTGGATTCCGATTTCGGATCCATTTCCTCGGCCTCGAAGGCTGCCGGTATCTGCGCCGAATGCCTGATCAACGCCTCTTTCGCCGCATCCGCCTTCGCCGCGTCGAAACTCACCTCGCCCTTGGCCATGCCGCCCAGAACGCCAACCGCGTCCTTGATGTCCTTCATGAGGATCATGCGCGCCTTGACCGCCTCGTTCTTCACGCCTTCATGGGCCATCGCCACGCTCGCGAGCGTGGCCAGGCCGAGCGTGGTTGCAGCTGCTATCGTGCGGATATTCATGAGAAACTCCCTGTATTATAAAGTGACGCTCGGGCCATGACGCCATGAAGCCCGCTATGATTCAACACAACCTGCCGTGAAAGCGGATTTCAACCGAAGCCGCCCGAAACGCGCGTCTTCGCCGCGATGTTGACATGCCGCCAGCGAACACCGGCCTATCGCTTCTTCGGTCTCTCCGTCGGGATGCGCTTCCTGACAGGCGTCGGCCTGACCTTGTGTTCGATCGTCTCGTAGAGCTTGGCCGCGATGTTCTTCGCACTCGCGGTCTCGATCCCCTCGAAGCCGGGCGAGGAGTTCACTTCAAGCACCTTGGGCCCGCTCTCCGAGCGCAGCAGATCGACTCCCGCCAGGTTCAGGCCGAAGATCTTTGCGGCGGTCACTGCCGCCGCGCGCTCCTCCTTCGTGATTCGCACTGTCTTCGCCGAGCCGCCCCGATGCAGGTTCGAGCGGAAATCGCCTTCCGCCCCGGTGCGCTTCATCGCGGCAACGACCTTGCCGCCGATCACAAGGCAGCGAATGTCCTCGCCCGCCGCCTCCTTGACGAAATCCTGCACGAGGAAGTTGGCCTTGAGGCCCCGGAAGGCGTCGATCACCGATTCGGCGGCCTTCTTCGTCTCCGCCATCACCACGCCCTTGCCCTGCGTGCTTTCCAGCAGCTTGACGATGAGCGGCGCGGTGCCGACAAGGCCGATGAGATTGCCCGTGTCCTTGGGGCTCGAGGCGAATGCCGTGTTCGGCATGCCGATCTTGTGGCGCGCCATGAGCTGATGGGCATAAAGCTTGTCCCGGCTCGCCGTGATCCCGGCGCTGCCGTTGACACAATGCGTCCCGATCGTCTCGAACTGGCGCACGACAGCCGTGCCGTAAGGCGTGATCGAAGCGCCGATCCGCGGAATCACCGCGTCATAGCGCGGCAGTCGCTTGCCGTCGTAATGCACTTCGGGTGCCAGCGCATTGATCGCCATGTAGCAGCGCGCCGTGTCGATCACCTCGACACTGTGGCCCCGCTTTTCGCCCTCTTCCACGAGCCGCCGCGTGGAATAGTTGTTCTCGCGGCTCAGCACGGCAATGCGCAGGCTCCGTGTCGGCGCCGCTTCGCGCATCCGCCTGGAGTGATAGACATCATAGTTGAGCTCCGGCTGCAGGAATCGCTCCGTCGCCACGATGGCGATATTGTCCTTCAGAGCCTGCCGCCCGATGAGCATCCGGCTGGCCATGGTCGAGCGGTTCGTCAGCGTCACCTCGATGGGCCAGCTGTGCTCACCGAACTTGACCATCGTCTCGATGACGTAGCGGTTCTCGCTCTCTCCGTTCGAAGAGGTCACTTCCCGCCGATCGACCACCAGAGCGCTGCAGGCGATCTCCAGGTCGTCCCGCCCCGGCACGGGATGCACCATGAAGCGCACCTTGGGCTTGTTGGCCGGGCCGAATGTCTCGATGTCGAAAGCGTGCAGCGCCGATGTGCGCGCGCCCGTGTCGATCTTCGCCTTCATCACGGGCAGCCCGAGCTCGGGCAGCGAAAGCCACTCTTCCCAGCCCAGTTGCATGTCCGTGGTTTCCATTCCGTCGCTCATCGCGTCTCCTTGTTGGCATTTCCCGCCCCGGCCCACTATAGAGAGGCCCGCGTTACCTGTTCTTGAAAGCAGCCTATGGCAAATGATTTCGGATTCCAATTGAAGGCCACCTCCGGCGCGGCCCGCAGCGGCAAGATCAGCACGCCCCGCGGCGA
>JAWLEL010000281.1:0-3950 GCA_041686165.1 Lentibacter sp. | reverse complement strand
CGTCAACCTCCATGGGTGCCTCGCTGGCCAGCCCCATGACAAGGAAAGACATGGCGATGCGGTGATCGAGCCGGCTGTGCACACGCACACCGCCCTTGATGCCGCCATGTCCGCGGCCCTCCACGGCCCACCAGTCCTCGCCTTCCTCCACGTCCACCCCCGCCGCGCGCAGCCCCTGCGCCATCGCGTCGATCCGGTCGCTCTCCTTGACGCGCAGCTCCTTCACGCCGCGCATCTCGGTGCGCCCCTCGGCGAAGGACGCGACCACCGACAGGACGGGATATTCGTCGATCATGCTGGCCGCCCGCGCGGGCGGAACCTCGACGCCCTTGAGGTCGGGCGAGAACTTCGCGCGCAAATCGGCAACCGGCTCGCCCCCTTCTTCGCGCATGTTCTCATAGGTCAGATCCGCCCCCATCTCGCGCAGCGTCGTGAAGAGACCCGCGCGCGTCTCGTTGAGCCCGATATTGGGCACCAGAACGTCAGAGCCTTCGGTGATGAGCGCCGCACAGACAGGAAAGGCCGCCGAGGAGGGATCACGCGGCACGGTGATGTCCTGCGGCTCGAGGTCAGGCTGGCCCTGAAGCGTGATGACGCGGCCCGCGTCCGTCACCTCGGTTTCGATCTCGGCCCCGAAGCCCGCCAGCATCCGCTCGGTATGATCGCGCGTCGCCTCGGCCTCCGTCACGCGCGTCTCGCCGCGCGCGTTCAGCGCCGCCAGCAGCACGGCCGATTTCACCTGCGCGCTCGGAACGGGCACTGTATATTCAATGCCCAAGGCCTCGCGCGCACCCACGATCGTCATCGGCAGCCGCCCGCCCGCGCGCCCGAAGGCCCTTGCGCCAAAGAGTGCCAGCGGGTCGGTCACCCGCGCCATGGGGCGGCTGTTCAGCGAGGCATCGCCCGTGAAACTCGCCGTGACAGGAGAGCTGGCCATCGCCCCCATGATGAGCCGCACGCCGGTGCCCGAGTTGCCGCAATCGATCACCTGCCCGGGCTCGGCAAACCCGCCGACCCCTACGCCATGCACACGCCAGCTGCCCGCGCCCAGTTGCTCGACCTGTGCGCCGAAAGCCCGCATCGCGCGGCCTGTGTCGAGCACGTCCTGGCCCTCGAGCAACCCCGCGATGCGCGTCTCGCCCACGCTCAGCGCCCCGAGAATGAGCGCCCGATGGGAGATCGACTTGTCGCCGGGCACATGGGCCTGGCCGGAAAGCCCCGCGCTCTTGCGGGAGATCATGGGGATGGGGGCGCCGTGGGATGACATTTTCAAAGCTCTCTAAACTGCGGTTTGAGCGTCATAAATCGTTTTGCCGCGAGATTGAATTGCAAATGCGCCCTGCCTGCGAAGCGTCGTTTTCCGTCACGGAAATAGGGCCCTCCGGCCCCCGTCAGAACCACTGCCCCGGCTCCATCAGCCCCAGGTCCAGAAGCTGGCGCGAGTGCCATTCGAAAGGCACCGAGTTGTGCCAGGTGAACGTGTCGATATCGAAGGTCGACCCCGGATTGCGCTTGAGCGCCTTGGCGGTGCGAAACGAGGCGACCGCAGCGGTCAGATTGTTGTGCCAGGGGCAGGCATAGGTGTTGTATTCCTCGTCGCTCAGCGTGTGATCGCCGCGCAGTTCGAGCCCCGGCCTGGCACGGAAGATCGAGACCCTGTCGATCTTGCGGCGCGGCAGCGGCACATGTTCCTCGAACCGCCAGCGCAGCCCGCCGAAAAAATCGAGCTGCCGCTCCTTGGGGTGGTTGTGGTTGGCCGGATCGGGCCGCGCCAGGGCGTAATAGCCCGTCCGGTCGATACAGGCATTGTCGAGCGAGACCGCGCTCGGATAGCTGTCAAGATCAGCGGCATAGAGATCGACCACATATGTGACCATCGCATCGCGCCGCTCCTCGGCATGAAAGGTCAGCATCTCGCCGACTGTGCGCGTTTCGCAGAAGGGGTAGAAGAGATACTCGGCATTGAAGCAATAGTAGATCCATTGCCCCGCCGCCATGCCGATCACCGCGTTGACCGCCCGCTCCAGCGCCGCGTCGGCGCGCATGTCATGGGTCACCCTGACGACCGTCTCGGCAAGGTCCGGCGGCAGCGAAAAATCCGCCGGCATGAAGCTGACCACGCTCTTGAAGCCCAGTTGCTGATGATGGCGCAGCGTGGTGTCGAGCTCGGTCTCGTCCTCCGCGAAGACGAGCGCGACAGGCCCCCTGGCGACATGGGCCGCGCCCTGCTTGGCAAAGCTGTCCAGACTGGAAAAGCTGATCTGCATGAAGCCTCGAATTGCCATTTGTGCTTTTTGTGACAGAATCGGTTAAATCATCGTGCATTGCAAGTGGCCAGCGCATTGGGTATCTGCGCGAGCCAAGCCCTGATCCAAAGCAGACCCACCAGCGCGGGAGCCTCGACATGTCCGAGCCCAAGAAACTCTACATAAAGACCTACGGCTGCCAGATGAACGTCTATGATTCCGAGCGCATGGCCGAGGCGCTGGAGGGCTACGATCAGGTGCAATCGCCCGATGAGGCCGACATGATCCTGCTCAACACCTGCCATATCCGCGAGAAGGCCGCCGAGAAGGTCTATTCCGAGCTGGGCCGCTTCAAGGGCCTCAAGGCCGACAAACCCGATCTCAAGATCGGCGTCGCGGGCTGCGTCGCGCAGGCCGAGGGCGAAGAGATCATGCGCCGTCAGCCCATGGTCGACCTGGTCGTCGGCCCCCAGAGCTATCATCGCCTGCCCGAGCTGGAGGCAAAGGCGCGGGGCGGCGAGAAGGCGCTGGACACGGACATGCCCGAGGAGGACAAGTTCGAACATCTGAAAGCGCGTCCCAAGGCGCAGCGCGGGCCGACGGCCTTTCTCACCGTGCAGGAAGGCTGCGACAAGTTCTGCGCCTTCTGCGTCGTGCCTTACACGCGCGGCGCCGAAGTCAGCCGTCCGGTTGACCGCGTTCTGGCCGAGGCGCGCGACCTTGTCGAGCGGGGCGTGCGCGAGATCACCCTGCTGGGCCAGAACGTCAACGCCTATCACGGCGCCGGAGAGACGGGCGAGGAAAGCCTCGCCCAGCTGATCTGGCAGCTCGACAAGATCGACGGGCTGGAGCGCATCCGCTTCACGACCTCGCATCCCAATGACATGAGCGACGATCTGATCGAGGCCCACGGGACCTGCGACAAGCTCATGCCCTACCTGCACCTGCCCGTGCAGTCCGGCTCCGACAGGATCCTCAAGCGCATGAACCGCAGCCACACCGCCGAAAGCTACCTGCGGCTCATAGAGCGCATCCGCGCAGCGCGGCCCGACATTCTCATCTCGGGCGATTTCATCGTCGGCTTCCCCGAAGAGACCGATCAGGACCATGCCGACACGCTGGCGCTGATCGAGGAGGTGAACTACGGGCAGGCCTTCTCCTTCAAGTATTCCACCCGCCCCGGCACGCCCGCCGCCGAGCGCGCGCTGGTGGACAGGGATGTCGCCGATGCACGGCTCCAGGAGCTGCAGGCCCTCATCACCCGCCAGCAACGCAGCCTACAGGACTCCATGGTCGGCCGCGAGCTTGACGTGCTCTTCGAAAAGCCCGGCCGCTTCGAGGGGCAGATGGTCGGCAAATCGGGCTACCTGCACGCCGTTCACGTGGATCAATGCACCGCGCGGCGCGGCGAGATCGCCCGCGTGCGGATCGTCTCCAGCGGCCCGAATTCGCTCGCCGGCGAACTGGCCTGAGGGCAGGCGCGCAGCCCGAAGCGATTCTCTGCCCATCTCTTCCTGCGCACGGGTTTACCCTTCGAGCTGGCCGGGGGCAGCCGGCGCAGCTCGCCGCAGATGCTCCGGGAGATGCTCCGGGGCAGGATTCTCCGCATGGCAGCGCCACATTCCACAAGATATTGGAATTTCTGCGCTTCACATGCGAAGCAATCTTGCTAAACTGCCCCCAGAAGCAAAGTTCAGGTCTCGA
>JAWLEL010000280.1:0-3963 GCA_041686165.1 Lentibacter sp. | reverse complement strand
GCGATCATCGTGGCCTTCCTCGGCCGTTTGCACCCTGTCGGCATCCTCTTTGCCGGGCTGCTCATGGCGCTGACCTATATCGGCGGCGAGATCGCCCAGTCAAACCTCGGACTGCCCGGCGCGGCGATCCAGCTCTTCCAGGGCATGCTGCTCTTCTTCCTGCTGGCCGTGGACCTTCTGACCAACTACCGTATCAAGCTTGTCCGCAAGGAGGCCGCATGATGGATTTCGGCGCAATCAACCCCGCCCTTCTGCTGGCCTCGTTGCTCGTCGCGGCAACGCCCATACTCATCGCCGGGATCGGCGAGCTGGTCGTCGAGCGCGCGGGCGTGCTCAACCTCGGCGTCGAGGGGATGATGATCACCGGGGCCATCACCGGCTTCATCGTCACCATCGAGACAGGCTCGCCCTTTCTCGGCTTTCTCGCGGCCTGCGCGGGCGGTGCGGCGCTTTCGTTTCTCTTCGCGATCCTGACGCAGCTCGCGCTGGCCAACCAGGTCGCTTCGGGCCTCGCGCTCACGCTCTTCGGCCTCGGCTTGTCGTCGCTCATGGGCCAGGGCTATGTCGGCCTCAAGCCGCCCGCCAGCCCAAGGCTCGACCTGCCGTTCATCTCGGACATTCCCTTCTTCGGGAGGGTGTTCTTTTCCCATGACGCCGTGGTCTACTTCGGCTTCGCGCTGGTCGCGGGTGTCTGGGCGACACTGAAATTCACGCGCGTCGGCCTTGTCCTGCGCGCGGTCGGAGAAAACCACGACGCCGCCCATGCGCTCGGCTACAAGGTCGTGCGGATGCGCATCCTGGCGATCCTCTTCGGCGGGGCCTGCGCGGGGCTGGGCGGGGCCTATATCAGCCTCATCCGCGTGCCCCAATGGACCGAAGGCATGACCGCCGGCGCCGGCTGGATCGCGCTTGCGCTTGTGGTCTTCGCGAGCTGGAAGCCATGGCGCGTCCTGCTCGGCGCCTGGCTTTTCGGCGGTGTGAGTGTCCTGCAGCTCAACCTTCAGGCGGCGGGCTTCGCCATTCCGGTCGAATATCTTTCCATGTCGCCCTACATCATCACCATCGTCGTGCTGGTCATCATGTCAGCCGACAAATCGCGCGCCCCGGCCTCGCTCGGGCGGCCCTTCCACGCCTCAAGCTAATGCTTTAGGCTCAAAGAGAATCTGTAAACAGGGAGTTCACCAAGATGACATTCACCAAACTACTTGCCACGGCTGCCGTGGCGCTGGGCATGGCGACAACCGCCATGGCGCAGGACAAGACAAAGGTCGGCTTTGTCTATGTCGGCCCCGTTGGCGACGGCGGCTGGACATACGAGCACGACCAGGCCCGCAAGGCCGTCGTGGAAGAATTCGGCGACGCGGTCGAGACCGTCTACGTCGAGAGCGTCCCCGAGGGCGCCGATGCCGAGCGCGTCTTGTCGCAGATGGCCCTGCAAGGCGCCGATCTCATCTTCACGACATCCTTCGGCTACATGGACCCGACGATCAATGTCGCCAAGAAGTTCCCGGATGTGAAATTCGAACACGCGACAGGCTACAAGCGCGCCGACAACGTCTCGACATACTCGGCCCGCTTCTACGAAGGCCGCGCCATCCAGGGCACGATCGCCGGGCGCATGACCGAGAGCAACACCGTGGGCTATATCGGCTCCTTCCCGATCCCCGAGGTCATCCGCGGCATCAACTCCGCGTTCCTCCACGCCCGCAAGGTCAACCCCGACGTGGAGTTCAAGATCGTCTGGGCCTACACTTGGTTCGACCCGGCAAAAGAAGCCGACTCCGCGAAGGTTCTCATCGAGCAGGGCGCCGACGTGATCCTGCAGCACACCGACTCGACAGCGCCGCTCGCCGCTGCGGAAGCCGCCGGTGACATCATCGGCTTCGGCCAGGCCTCCGACATGGCCGAGTTCAAGGACGGTCCTCGCGTCTCCTCGATCATCGACGACTGGGCGCCCTACTACATCGACCGCGTCAAGGCCGTCATGGACGGAACATGGGAAAGCACCGACACCTGGGACGGCATCGGCCCGGGCATGGTCGGCATCGGCGAGATCACCGACAGGGTGCCTGAAGACGTGAAGGCCGAGGCGCTGGAGCTGAAGGAGAGCATCGCCAGCGGCGAGTATCATCCCTTCACCGGCCCGATCAACAAGCAGGACGGCTCTGTCTGGCTCGAAGAGGGCGAGACAGCCGAAGACGGCACGCTTCTCGGCATGGACTTCTACGTCGAAGGCATCGAGGGCGAGATCCCCGAATAAACCGGGACGGTTTGACTTTCGAAAGGCCCCGCTCCGGCGGGGCCTTTTTCATGTGGACGTCTGTCAAGTTATGTTCTGATGCCGCGTTTGCTCACTCCATGCTCGAATGACAGGATTGACCCCATTTTTACCGATGCTGCGCTCGGTTCGGACTGCTGCTATGTGCAGGGAGGGGGGTTTGCAAAGTTGGGGCTGGTTGCAGAGCTGGGGCCGGAACACCACCGATGGGCCGACTTCAACGGCAGTTGCTAACCGGCCTTGGGCATAGAAGAAAGGTCTGCCTCGCCATCTGATGGTTTCTATCAACTAGGCCGAACTGGCCCAGCTGAGGAAGACCCACTCGCGCAGGAGTCCAGACCGTTGTCGCCGAGATCGAGAAATCACTCGATCTGCTCAAGAATATGCCAGCTTGATGGACTGCGCGCGTCGGGCGCGATAGGGCTGCGCGAGGCGCGCTCATCGGAAGGCAGCGCATCGGGTAAATGGAGTTAGGCGCTGGCAGGGTTCATTCGCTGTAGTCCGACAGGTGTCCGCCTGCAGAAGGCTCATCAATGACGGGTCTAGCCGAGAGAAATAGGCCGTAGATCCGCAGCGCTTGTGTTGCCTTCATGCAATATCTTTCGAGGTATGACCCATGGGTAGTTGCAGGCAGCTTGACACTTTCACATTTGGGTGATCACATTTGGGTACTGCCATGGTGTTCGTCGTCTTCCGAGCCTTTTCATTGAAGATACCAGTTGCGCCCTTTTACCAGTCGCACTTGCTCATTGAATTTACGGAGGTCTACCAATGACACATCGCTCGCTATTCATTTCAGCGTCGCTTCTAGCGCTCACTCCTTTTGCCTCCTTCGCGGGCAACATCGGCGAGCCCGCCGCCGAAGCCCCTGCTGGAGTTGCAGCCGCTCCTAGCACGGGACTTGACTGGAGCGGGGCCTATGCAGGACTCAGCTTTGGAGCAGTCAGTGGCGACATCGATTTCTTTCCATCTCCTGCACAGGAACTCGACAGCGGCACGCTCGCAGGCATCTACGGCGGCTACCAGATCCAGCGCGGCAATCTCGTTTACGGCGGCGAGCTCGCCATCGCGAAGCCAAATGACACGGCTGTTACCGGAATCCCAGGCACATCCGAAATCGAAAAGCCCATGACCGACCTGAAAGGTCGCCTCGGCTACGCGAATGGCAAGTTCCTGTTCTACGGCGTGCTGGGCTATTCCTTCGGGATTTACTCCGACTTGCTTGGCTCCCCGGCGGATGATTGGGATATCGACGGCTTCAACTACGGCGTCGGTGTCGATTATGCGATCAACGACGACTGGCTGGTCGGCGCTGAATACTTGGTCCGCGATCTCGACGGGTCCGAGCCTGGCGGCGGCGGTCAGACGGTCGATGTCGATTTCGACACCATCTCGATTCGCTTCAGCTACAGGTTCTGATCCGAGCCGGATCGGGACGTGAATTCCCGAATTTCGCGCTTGGTAAAACGGCAGCTCTCGGGGTATTTCTGGTCTGAAGGCGTCTGAGACGCATTTCGATTAGAGCTCCATTCTCAGAGCCGACTTGCGACAGGGCTGCGCAGGACGGGCGCTTTGCAAAGCCCGGACCGCTGGAGCCAACCGGGAGCCATCCTGACGCGGGTCACTTGCTTGACGTGTCACGCGCATCCCTTCGGCGGCTGGCTTTTGACCTTGCGACCCTCTGC
>JAWLEL010000279.1:0-3971 GCA_041686165.1 Lentibacter sp. | reverse complement strand
GCCTTCCGCGCCGATCCATTGCGGATGCAGCTCGATCACGGCGGCGCGCAGGCCGGTGTATTTCAGATGCGGGAGAAGATCGGCCTCGGCGCCCTCGATATCGCAGATGAGCACATCGGGCTTGAGCTCGTTCATCGTGGCGTTGAGGCCGCGCACCTCGACCTGCTCGACGGAGGCGACGGGCTTGCCGGCGATCTCGGGCTCGAGCGAGGAGGCCGTGAAATCCTCGCGCACGTAGAAGGGCTGTGGCTTGCCCTTGCGGGCGGCTAGGATGGCATGATGCGTCGTGACATTCGTCACGCTGTTGGCGTCGTGCATCTGCTTGTGAAAGGCGATGAGATGCGGGTTGGCTTCGAAACTGTGCACCGCGGCAACATTGCGCTTTTTGGCGATGAGCGTCGAGATATAGCCGATCCCGCCGCCAAGCTCGACGACGGTGTCGCCTTGCCGGATGCATCTGAGCGCGGCATCGCATTCCTTGACCTCGTAGCGATCCAGCCGGAGCATCCGGCGCAGCTTGGGTGTCATCACCGACGGGTCGCGCGGGACGGTGACCCCGCGGGATGTCACCGTCTTGAAGGGGCCTTCGGGGTGTGTGGTTCCGTCCATTTCAGCTCTCCATGTCCAGAGACAGCGCGTAGGCGACGCGCTCCGTTTCGGTCAGATTGACCTTGAGGGCCTGCGCGTAGAGCTCCTGGAACTCGGGCATCTTGTGCAGGGCCTCGACCTTCTCCTTGTGCCATTTCAGGCCCGCCTCGTGCAGCGCGCGCAGCTTGGGGTCGCTCATCAGGCGGTCATATTCGGCGCGGGCGCGGGGGATGTTGCGCTTGATGGTGATGTCCTTGAAATCGGACCAGTCCATGCGGATCCAGTAATTGAGGCCGATGGAGCGGTCGACATGCAGGGCGCGGCCGCGCTGGCGCTTGATCAGGAAGCTCTCGGCCGAGCGCAGGGCGTAGTGATTGAGCTGGACGAGATCATATCCCACGGTTTTCTTGGAGCTGCGCCAGCCGCCCTTGATATAATCCTCGGTCACGTCGCGGCCCGAGCCGTTGACCCACTTGATATCGGGGCGTTTCTCGTCGATCACCTGGTTGGGCCGGTGGCAGGAAATCTTGCGATAGCCTGAGATGTTCTTGAACATCGACTTGAAGCCCCAGACGGTGTGCGGCTTGGGGCAGTATTTCGGCGCGCAGCTGTCGAACTGCTCGATGACGAAGGCGTCCTTGAGCTGATGCACGCCGTTATGGCCGAAGAGCCGCCATGTCATGGCGATGTTGGTGGCGCCTCGCGTGGCCTTGAAGAGGTCTTCGAGCGTGCCGTTGCCCGTCCGCACGTTGATGAACTCGTCGACGTCGATATGGATGATCCATTCGGCGTTCTTGATGACCGGCTCGGTGAGCGACTGGTTGAGCGCGTGCTGCTGGGGAGACTTGCCCTTCCAGTCGTTGTTGTCGCGGTGCTGGACGATGCCCATCTCCTGCAGGTGGTCCAGAAGCTCCGTCGTGCCGTCGTCGCAGGCATTGGTGTAGATCAGGAAATTGTCGACGCCCATGGCGCGGTGATAGGCGATCCACTCGAGGATATAGGGCGCCTCGTTCTTCATGCAGCCGACGATGACATTGCCCGAATTGCCCTCGGGCAGTTTGCGCATGGGGACTTCGTCATAGGCGGCGGCCAGCTCCTCCTCGTTGACGCGGCCCATGTCGTTATGGGGGCGGATATGCGTGGAGAGCACGATCTGGTGGTTGACCTTGAGCTTGTCGAGCACCTTCTGCTGCTCGTCCCGCGAGCCGCCGCCGATATGCTCGTCGGCCACCACGTCGTCGAAATGGGTGGCGTCCTCGTCCACCTGCGCCGCCTCCTCCTCGAGCTCGGCGATCGGGCGCGAGTTGTTGCGGATGCGATGGGCGAAGGCGGTGAGATACTGGCTGGCGCGGAAACCCTTGCCGCCGTCCTCCTCGGTCCAGTCTTTCAGCTTGCGGTCGCGCTTGAGCGTGTCGGCGAGGTCGGGCCAGCGCTTCGCGAGCCGCTTGTTGGCCGGTTCGAAATGTTTCGAGACGGCCGAGAGGGAGCCCGGGGCGATGGGCGGGCCAGGCTCGCGCAGCTCGCCCGTGAGAATGCGCCACAGATCGCGCGGGGTGAAGAACTCCTTGGCCTGCATGTAGCGGATGAGCAGGTCGTTGAAGGGGCGCACGCGGCCCACGGAGACGGCGCTGTGCTGGCCTTCGGGCTTGCCCGCCTCGACCTTGCCAAGGGCGGCGTCGATCCCGAGGATCTCGGCGATCATCTCGGGCGCGTCCTCGCCCAGAAGCCGCTCGCGCTCGATCGGGCGCAGCGTCATGCTGCCTTCCCCGAAGACGGCCTCCCAATTGGCGACCATCGCCTCGTAATCGAGCCAGGGCGCGGGATACTGGATGTCGTTGAAGAGGCCGAACCAGGGCTGGTTCTCGCCGCGCAGGGCGAGCGCGCCGCGCCACCAGTCCTTCTGGCCGGACAGCTCCATCTCCATATCGAGCGAATGGCGGCGCCCTTCCATGACCTTGGCCGAATAGAAGGGGGCCAGAACACGGGCCTGCTCATCGACATGCGCGGTGATGTGGATGTCGTCCGAGACCCTGTTGAGCAGGGCCTTGAGGCGCTCCAGTTCGTCGCGGGAGGTGAGCATGGAGCCCAGTTGCCCATTGGCGAGCACGAGATGTTCGGGCTTTTCCTCCTCCACCGCGCGGGTGAGTTGAAGACCGATCTCGTCATGGAGCGCCTTTTGCGCCAGCGCGCTGGCAAAGCCGCGCTTGAAGCGGATGACACCGACGGCCTCGGGATCGGAACAGGCCATGTAGAGGCGGATATGGTTCCAATCCGGGGTCAACACGCCGGACTTGTGCAAAAGCGCATGCTTTTTCTTCAGGATCGTGCGGAAGCGCTCGGAGGTTTCGGCCGTGGGGCCTATGAGAAGGTGGATACGCATGTCAGGAGCTTGTCGCTTTTTCTTGTTCGGAAAGGGAGGCACGCGCGTCGGCCCCGGCGCGGCGCCTGGCCGAGGGGGCCTCGGCCTGTCCGGCATTGGCCACGCCCCACCAGGGCAGATCGAGGCCGAGGAATGCACCGATCTTCTCGGGGGCGGCCTCGTCGGCGATATCGAAGGCGAGAAAGTTGCTCGCCCCCGCGAAGAGACGCTCGCAGAAGCGGTAGTGCCCCTCGACCCAGCGGGCCAGCTCGGCTTCACTCACGCCGAACCCCGTGGGCAGGCCCGGAACGTTGGTGTTGGGCAGGCGTAGTGTTCCGAGGTTGGTCCAGCGCATGATCGAATCCGCCGTCTCGGCCGGATCGCGCATGTTGAGCGTGAACTTCACGCCGGGGTGATGTGTCTGGATCGCGTCGAGCAGGGCCCAGTCGGTCTGGGGCCAGAGGGAATGTTTCAGGCCGGCATGGCTGAGCTCGTTGAATGCATCGAACTCGGCAAGGCGATGCAGCGGATCGCCGGTGTCGAAATAGTCGCGGTAGAGAATGGTGCCCAGATGCTTGCGGCTCAGCTCGGGGTCACGCGTCTGGCGCTTGCGGATGCGCCAGTCAACCGTGCGCAGCCCCGCGCGGCGCAGGGCGCGCGTGAGGGTCGTCGTGCCGGTCTTGGGCAGCCCGAGGTTTATGACCTTGAGCTTCGGTGTCATGCCGGCAGCCCGATCAGTTTGCGCACGTCTTCTTCATGCGGCGGGTAGGGCGAGGCTTCGAGAAGCTGTCTGCGCATCTCCCGGTAGCTCTCTTGCCCGAGCAGCTCGTCGCGCCGGGCGCGGTGTGCGGCGACGCAGGCGTCATGCAGCTCGGCGATGCCGTCCAGCTTCCTGAGGCGGGTCATCTCGGCCTTGAGCTTCTTCGCATAGCGCAGGATGCTGTCGTCGAAATAGGCCGCGTCGTTGCGCTCGCGCCAGTAGGTGTCGTCGAACTCGCGGAACTCGCGGTTCACATCGCCGCGG
>JAWLEL010000012.1:0-17643 GCA_041686165.1 Lentibacter sp. | reverse complement strand
GCTTCCAGAAGGTTGAGATATTCGTTCTGCCCCAGCGCGACGATCTCGCGCGGGTCGGTCGTGCCTTCGTTCACGGCCGCGCCCAGCAGGGACACCTCGCGCAGATCCTTGGAGAGGGCCTCACCACCCTGCCCTTCGACCGTGAGATCGAACTCTGACAGGGCAAGAAGTGTGCCGGGCAAAAACGCAGCCACGACAGCCAAGGCTGGCAAGCAGCGCCTTGATCGCCGACGTGAGCGGCTGCTCGTGCTTAAATTCAAACCGTTCAAACGCCCCGCGCTCCTGCAAAGTTGCTTGTGCCGACATGTCGGCTCCAACCGGACCAGGGAGTAACGCCCATGCGCCCCGGAAGTTTCACGATACCTCCCTTAAATCCCTGTCACGCGCCATCTTCAACAGGATTGAGACGACAGCGGCAAATCGGCGGCGCAGCACCGATGGAATGATGAAAATTCCAGCTGGCGTCTCTGTTAAGATCTTGCCGTCAACCTTTGACACTGCGCGGGGCGGCATACGGGGGGTGCACGCCCGGTGCACAGGTGTCACCCCCGGCAAAACACGGGTTAACGCAGAGAGGTTAACGCGCCGGGCGCAGCGTCACGCGACCATCTGCTCGGCCTTCTTGAGATCGACCGAAACGAGCTGGCTGACCCCCTTTTCCTGCATGGTCACGCCGTAGAGACGGTCCATCCGGCTCATCGTCACGGCATGGTGCGTGATGATCAAGAAGCGCGTTTCCGTGCGGCGGCACATCTCGTCGAGAAGGTCACAAAACCTTGTGACATTGGCGTCATCGAGCGGTGCATCCACCTCGTCGAGAACACAGATCGGCGCCGGGTTGGCGAGGAAGACCGCGAAGATCAGCGCAAGCGCCGTGAGCGTCTGCTCGCCCCCCGACAGAAGACTGAGCGTCGCCAGCTTCTTGCCTGGCGGCTGGCACATGATCTCGAGGCCGGCCTCCAGCGGATCATCGCTTTCCACCAGCACGAGATTGGCCTCACCGCCTCCGAACAAATGCTTGAAAAGCATTGAGAAATTATCGTTCACCTGCTCGAAGGCCGTGAGCAGCCGCTCGCGCCCTTCACGGTTGAGACTGGCGATTCCGTTGCGCAGCGTGCGGATCGCTTCCTCGAGATCGGTCTTCTCCTTGAGCAGTTCATCGTGCTCCTCGGAGACTTCCTTCGCATCCTCCTCGGCGCGCAGGTTGACCGCACCCAGCGCGTCGCGCTGGCGCTTGAGCCGGTTCACATCCGCCTCGATCGCGTCAGAGGCGGGCATCTTCTCGGGGTCCGCGTCAAGGCTCTCCAGGAGCGCCTCGGGCGTCGTTTCCTGCTCCTCTGCAATCCGCTCCGCGGCATAGGCCACGGTCTCGCGCGCCGCCTCGGCCCGGGCTTCGGCGCGCGCTCTGGCTTCACGCGCCTCGGAGGCTGCGCGCTCGGCATCGCGCTCGGAGATACTCGCCTCCCGCTCCGCGCCTTCCGCCGCCGAAAGCGCATCCGCTGCCTTGGACTTGCGGGCTTCTGCCTCCTCTATCGAATGGCCCAGTTCCGCGCGTTTGGCTGAAATTTCTTCAGGTGCCTCAGAGGCTTGGCGGAGCTCCTCCTCGGAGGTTTCCTTGCGCTCACCCAGCTCCGCAATGCGTTTTCCTGCCGACTCGAGCCTGTGGCGCCAGCCCGACAACTCCTTGGTAACTTCCTGGCTGCGGCGGGTGCGCGCCTCGCCTTCCCGGCGCAGCTCGTCATGGGCGGAGCGCTTTGACATCATCGTCATACGTGAGGCTTCCACGGTCATCTTGACGTCCTCGACCTTGGCGCGCGCCTCGTCAAGATCCGCCAGCTCGCTCAACCCCCGCTCAGCCTCGGCCAGGCTCTTGCGTGCGGCCAGCGCCTCTTCCTCGTGGCGCTTCACGGCCAGCCCAAGAGAATCAAGACGCGACTCCGCCAGAGTCCGGTCAGCCTCCGCACGGCTCAGCGCCCGCGCGGCTTCGGCAACGGCCGTATCCGCCGCCCGCCGCTCCTCGCGCGCAGCCTTGTCCGCCCGGGCATCGGCTTCGAGCTGCTGTGTCAACATCTCATGGGCCCGGCGTGCACCTTCGGCGCGCGCATTGGCTGCTTCCATCTGCTGCTTGAGCGCTTCGAGCCGGTTGATCTGCTCGAGCCGCAGCGCCGCCGCGGTTGGTGCATCCTCGGCCCAGGCGCGGAACCCGTCCCAGCGCCAGAGGTCGCCGTCCCGGCTCACCAGCCTCTGGCCGGGCTTCAGCGCGCCTTGAAGGCGCGGCCCATCCTCGGCACTGACAAGTCCGATCTGCGCCATGCGGCGAGTCAATACACCCGGCACATTCACATGCGTGGAAAGCGGCTCGGCCCCTTCGGGCAAGCCTTGGGCGTCTGTATAGGCAGGCAAGCTGGCCCAGCCCGAAGGTCCATCTTCGTCCACCTCCGGCGCGCGCAGATCATCGGCCAAAGCCGCGCCCAGAGCCTTTTCATAGCCGGGCGTTACCTGAACAGAATCAATGATCTGGCCACCCTCGGCAGTATCGCGCTCCACAAGTCGAGCCAGCGCAGTGGCTTCCGCGGAAAGCGCATTGACCTCGCCTTCGGCCTCGCTCAACTCGGCACGCGCATCAGCCTCGCGGCCCTGTGTCGCAGCTCGGGCAGCTTCCGCCTCAACGAGGGCGGCCTCCGCCATGGTCGAGGCCTTGTTCGCCTCCGCCTCGGCCTTCTGCGCCACTTCGAAATCAGTCTGTGCCCTGGTCAATGCGGCCTTCGCGTCCTCAGCAGAAGCTCGCGCCTTCTCGGCCTCGCTGCTTGAACGAGTCGCTGTCTTGCGGCTGTCCTCCAGCAGGCGCTGTGCGGACTGGTGTCGTGCGGCCAGCCGCGCAACATCCTCGGTCAGTTCCGCGAGCGCATACTCGCGCTCCTGCAAGACTTGCGAAGCCTCGTGAGCCGCGGCCTGCGCCTCTTCGAGCTTGCCCTCATGGCCTTCGCCAGCTTTCCTGAGTTCTTCGGCTTCCCATTCGAGTTGTTCGATGGTCTCGCCGGCATCCCGGTTGAGGCCCGCTTCGCGCTCCATGTCGGCGCCGAGCTGTGCGATGCGCGCCTTGAGTGTCTCTATCGTGGCCAGCGCGCGCTTTTCCTGGTCTTCCAGCGTGTCGCGCTGCACGGTGAGCCGTTGCAGGATCGCCGCGGCGACCGCCTCTTCCTCGCGCAGCGGCGGCAGGGCCTCTTCGGCTGTCTGCCTGGCCTTGGCAGCCTCGCGCGCGGCCGATTCGGCCTGGCTCGCGGCGACCGTACGCTCCTTTAAAACTTCCTGCTCGTTTAGCAGCGAGACTTGGGCTTCCTTCCAACGGCGATAAAGGAGAAGCCCCTCGGCCCGGCGCAATTCCTCCCCGATCTCGCGATAGCGTGCTGCTTGCCGCGCCTGCCGCGCCAATTGGGCAAGCTGTGTGGAGAGCTGTTCGAGCACATCATCGACGCGTGTCAGGTTCGTCTCTGCGCCCTTTAGCTTCAGTTCTGCTTCATGGCGACGCTGGTAGAGCCCACTGATTCCGGCCGCTTCCTCAAGGATACGACGGCGGCTCTTGGGCTTGGCATTGATCAGCTCGCTGATCTGGCCCTGCCTTACAAGCGCGGGCGAATGCGCGCCCGTGGACGCATCGGCAAAGAGCATCTGCACGTCTCGCGCACGCGTGTCCTTGCCATTCGCCTTGTAGGCGCTGCCCACATCTCGGGTGATCCGGCGGACGACTTCTAGCTGGTCCTGATCGTTGAAGCCTGCGGGAGCCAGCCGGTCGGAATTGTCCAGGTGCAGACTGACCTCGGCGAAGTTGCGGGCGGGACGCGAAGCCGCGCCTGCAAAGATCACGTCTTCCATGCCGCCGCCGCGCATCGCCGTCGGGCGGTTCTCGCCCATCACCCAGCGCAAGGCTTCAAGCAGGTTGGACTTGCCGCAGCCATTGGGCCCGACAACGCCGGTCAGACCATCCTGAATGATCAGGTCGGTCGGATCGACGAAGCTCTTGAAGCCTGTCAGTCTGAGCTTGGAGAACTGCACTGCCCTTACGACACCCTTGATTCTGGTTCCAGCCAGTTTGCGGGCGCATATTCACAGTTGTCAACGCGCGGGCCACCTCATATGGCCTCGCGCGCGCAGTTATCCACAAGATATTGGCGCTATCAGCCCCGCCCGTGCGGCGCGTCGAAATCAGGATCAGGGTTGATCGGGATGATCCTGTTCGGATTGATCGTATCATGGCTGTAGTGATAGTGGCGGACGATATGGTCGAAATTCACGGTCTCCGCGACACCCGGCCACTGGTATAGCTCCCGAGTATAGGCCCACAGGTTGGGGTAATCGACGACGCGCTTCTTGTTACACTTGAAATGCAGGTGATAGACCTTGTCGAAGCGGACCAGCGTCGTGAAGGCGCGCCAGTCAGCCTCGGTGATACGGTCCCCTGCGAGATACCGCTGCTTGCCCAGAAGCTCTTCCAGCCAGTCCATCGTGTCGAAGAGCGGGTAGACCGCCGCGTCATAGGCTTCCTGTGTGGTCGCAAAGCCCGACTTGTAGACCCCATTGTTGAACGACTCGTAGACACGTTCATTGACCGCGTCGATCTCGGAGCGCAGGTCTTCTGGCCGGTAATCGTCGGTGTTGCCGGTGATCCCGTCAAACGCCGTGTTGAACATGCGAATGATCTCCGAGCTTTCATTGCTCACGATCGTCTCGCTCTTCTTGTCCCACAGGATCGGCACGGTCACGCGGCCGGAGATCTCCGGATCGGCCTTGAGATAGATGTCACGTGCGTGTGCGAGACCATAAAGCCTGTCGCCCGTCGCACCTTCGAACTCCTCATCGAAAGTCCAACCCTCACCGAGCATGTCGGGGTGAACGACGGAGACTCCTATATGATCATCCAGCCCCTTGAGCTTGCGAAAGACAAGCGCCCTGTGCGCCCAGGGGCAGGCATAGCTCACATAGAGATGATAGCGTCCGCTTTCGGCCTTGAACCCGGACTGGCCGGACTGGCCCGCGCTTCCATCGGGTGTGATCCAGTTCCTGAATTTGGATGTCGAGCGTTTGAACTCGCCACCATGTTCCTTTGTGTCATACCATTTGTCGTGCCATTCGCCGTCTACAAGCAATCCCATGAGATTCTCCTTTATGTTGAGTCAGACATAGGCCTTTCGAACGGACCTCATAAGGCACACCTGCGCGCAGCCGCCGTGCACCTGTGCACATGGCCGAGTCACACGACTGCAACAACCGTCGGTCAGCGCGAAAATATTACTTGTCTATCAACCTTTCTCTGCCAGTCTGAAACTCGCGGAAAAGGATCGTGCATATGACTGACTATATCTCTCCCGAGCTCGAAGAGATGCTCAAGGCGGCGCGCAAGAAGGCCATGACATCTACTTCGCGCCTGCGCGTTCATGTCGGGCAAAGGACCTATCCGATCCTCAAGCTCTGGAACGGAGGTTTTGCACTCGATGCTGAGAACGCTCCGCACTTGCGCGGCCTTGTCGATATCTACGACAGCGCCAAGCACCTCATGGAATGTCTCATCGTTGCCTCCGCCGAGGAAGAAGGCCTCATGCACTACGACTTCAAACGCGCCACTCAGGCGCATGAAACTGCCCCGCGCGACTTCGCGGAGGACGAGTCAGCCCCGGTCGGACTGCTCACCAAGGAGCCGCTTCACTGAAGGTCGCCGAAGGCCTTTTGCAAACGTTCGACAGCCTTCTCGACGAGCGCGCGCGGTGTCGCCAAGTTGAATCTCAGGAAGTTTTCCCCGCCCTTGCCGAAGGTCGGGCCATGGTTCGTCGCGATCTTGGCATCGCGCTCGACACGGCGGGTGAACTCCTCGCGGTCCATGCCCGTGTCCGTGAAATCGACCCAGGCCAGATAGGTCGCCTCCAAGGGCATTGAGCGGAGCCCGGGGATCGCGTTAACCCCTTCGTCGAAGAGGCGGCGGTTCTCGTCGATATACGTCATGAGTTCATCCACCCAGGCCGCACCGTCTTGTGAATAGGCGGCTTCAGCCATGAAAATACCGAATGAATTGGGCGAATTCCCGAGCCCCATCATCTTGGCCGCGAACTGGGCGCGCAGCTGCTCATCGGCGATGATGACGTTGCCGACATGGCTCCCCGCGATATTGAAGGTCTTCGTTGTCGCGCTCATCATCACCAGCCGGTCCTCGACGCCGTCGATCAGCGCCATCGGGATATGCTTGTGGCCCGGCATCACCAGGTCATGGTGGATTTCGTCGGAGACGAGGATGAGATCATGCCGCTTGGCAAAAGCCGCCACGCCCTCCAGCTCCTCGCGAGTCCAGACCCGCCCGCCGGGATTATGGGGCGAGCAGAGGATGACAATCTTCTCGGACCCATCCATTTGCGCATCATACGCATCGAAATCCATCTCGTACCGGCCGTTCGTCTCAACCATCTCACATTCGACAACACGCCGCCCATTGGCTTTGATGACCTTGGCGAAGGCATGGTAAACTGGTGTGAAGAGAACAATGCCATCTCCCGGCTCCGACCATGTGTCGACGCAAAGCGCTGTTCCGTTGACAAGACCATGGGTCGTGAAAATCGACGTCGGGTCGACCTGCCAGCCGTGCCGTTCCTTCATCCACCAACAGATCGCGGTGCGGTAGGCGGCGTCATCGCCGTAGTAGCCGTAGATACCGTGATCGAGCATGCCTTGCAGGGCTCTTTGAATGCATTCGGGTGGCCGGAAATCCATATCAGCGACCCACATGGCCAGACCATCTTCGGCGGGCACATCATAAAGCTTGTCCATCATGTCCCACTTGACGGAATGGGTTCCCCGCCGCTCGATGATCTCGTCAAAACTCATGTGAAATTCCCTATATTGCCAACGCGACGCTACCCCAACGATCCGCGAACGCAAGCCCATGTTGCGCCGCAGCGCCTCATCGCCTAAATGAGCGCTATGATAAGGCCCATTCTGATACACCCCGACCCGCGCCTCAAAAAAACCTGTGCGCCGGTCGATGACCTTTCCGACGAGCTGCGAGCGCTCGCCGACGATATGCTCGAGACAATGTATGACGCACCGGGCATCGGGCTCGCCGCGCCTCAAGTGGGCCAGCTCATCCGGGCAATCGCTCTAGACTGCGTGAAAGAGGAAGGCGAATCGCCGCGCCCGCTCATCATGTTCAATCCCGAGATTGTGGCCAGCTCCGAGGAAACGAACGTCTATGAGGAAGGCTGCCTGTCCATCCCCGAGCAATATGGCGAAGTCACGCGCCCCAAGGTCGTCGACGTGCGGTGGATCGACCGCGATGGCAACGAGCAGAACGAGACGTTTGACGGGCTTTGGGCCACTTGCGTGCAGCATGAAATCGACCATCTCGATGGCAAGCTCTTCATCGACTACCTCGGCGCCATGAAGCGCCAGATGATCACTCGCAAGATGCAGAAACTCAAACGCGAGAAGGCGCGTGCATGACAGTGCGCCCGTGCCTGCACTGGCCTGATAAGCGGCTACGCACCCCGGCAGATCCTGTCGCGCAAATCACTGAAGACATACGCAAGACATGGCGGGATATGATCGACACGATGGAAGCGATGCCCGGCGTCGGGCTCGCCGCGCCACAGATCGGCGTGATGCTACGTCTCGCGATCGTGGATGCAAGCGCCGAGCGCGGCAAGGCCGTCCTGATGGCGAATCCGGAGATAGTCGACACGAGCGTCGTCATGCGCGAACACGAAGAGGCAAGTCCGAACCTGCCGGGAGTCTCTGCCAAGCTAAAACGGCCACGCGGTGTTTGCGTCCGCTTTCTCAATGAAGATGGCAAGAGCGAAGAGCGTGATTTCGTCGGGCTCTGGGCGACATCGGTTCAACACCAGATCGACCACCTGAACGGCAAGATGTTTTTTGACCGCCTGTCCAAGGTGAAGCGGGACATGCTCCTGCGCAAAGCGAGGAAAAGCTTATGAGGGTGATTTTCATGGGCAGCCCCGAGTTCAGCCTGCCTGCGCTAGAAGCGATTCTCGCGGCTGAGCACGAAGTGGTTGCTGTCTACTGTCAGCCGCCGCGCGCTTCAGGGCGCGGCAAGAAAGAGCGTCCGACGCCGGTTCAGGCCCGGGCTGAAGAGCTCGGCCTCACTGTCCGGCATCCGAAGTCACTTCGAACAGCACAGGCGCAAGCCGAGTTCGCCACGTTCGGCGCCGACGTCGCAGTCGTTGTTGCCTATGGGCTGATCCTTCCAAAAGAGATATTGGATACGCCAAGGTATGGCTGCATCAACATTCACGCCTCCTTGCTGCCGCGCTGGCGCGGGGCCGCGCCGATTCATCGGGCCATCATGGCTGGTGACGAAGAGACTGGTATCTGCATCATGCAGATGGATGATGGCCTCGACACCGGCCCTGTCCTTCTACGGAAGTCCGTACCGATAAGGGCAGAAGACACCACGGAAACTCTGCACGATACGCTGGCGTATGTTGGTGCCAAATCTGTTGTCAAGACCCTGGAGAATATAGATAAGCTGGATCCGGAGCCACAACCTTCCGAAGGCGTCACCTACGCCGAGAAGATCGACAAGAGCGAAAGTCGTGTCGACTGGACAGAGCCCGCCGTAGTAGTCGATCGCAAGATTCGCGGGCTCAGCCCGTTTCCCGGCGCTTGGTGCGAGCTTGACGGAATTCGAATCAAATTGCTGCAATCGACCTTGGCCAACGGCAGCGGCGCACCTGGTGAGGTTATAAGTACGCCAGCGTATGTTGCCTGTGGAAAAGGCGCTGTCGAACTCCAACGCTTGCAAAAGGCAGGTGGCACGGCGCAAGATGCCGATAACTTCGTCAAGGGTACTCCCTTGCCGCTTGGCACACGCCTGACCTGAGGAGCCGATATGTTCCCTTCCATTTTCGGCACTGTCGTTCTCGCCGGGATCATCGGATATCTCTCGGAACGCACGGGCTTCACACACAACGGCATTCTGCAGTCCATCATCATATGCGTGGGCGGTGCCTTCCTCTTCTTCTTCGTGCGGCTCATGTTCGGCGTCGGCTTCGGCTCTCATGGTATGAATGCCATCGTCTCCTCGATAGGTGCGCTCATCATCGTCCCCACGCACTGGAGGCGCTGATGATTGCATGGCTCATCATCATCGGCGCAGCCGCAGGCTTTTTGGCCACACGGATCATGCGTGTTGAAACCGATGTAATCACGACAATAGCCATCGGAATCGCCGGTGCCGTGATCGGCGGTTTTCTCCTGCGCTTCGTGCTAAGCGTTATGGGATTGCTTGCTGGCCTTGTTGGAGCTGTTCTCGGAGCTATCTTGTTGATCTGGCTCTGGAAGACCTACGCTAAGCGCTAGGCTTCGACCATATTTCTCATTCAGCCCACGAGGCTCTCTGCTAGCAAATCACAGCAATTTACAGTGTGCTTTTCTTGGTCTTGAAAGGCGTCATGCCTTGCCGCGCAAGCGCATCGGCACGCTCATTCTCCGGGTGACCAGCGTGCCCTTTGACCCATTCCCATGACACCTCATGGCGCGCCTGTGCCGCGTCTAGACGCTGCCAGAGTTCAGCATTCTTCACGGGCTTCTTGGCGGCTGTTTTCCAGCCGTTCTTCTTCCAGCCATGAATCCAGCCGGTCACCCCGTTTTTCACGTAGGTGCTGTCGGTGACAATCGTCAGTGCCGATGGTTTTTCAAGCGTTTCCAATGCATTGATCGCGGCCAAAAGCTCCATTCGGTTGTTCGTGGTCACCGCTTCTCCACCTGACAATTCACGTTCCTTGACGGTGATCTCTCCGTCCTTGGCCTGTAGCAGAACCCCCCAGCCTCCGGGGCCGGGGTTCCCGCTGCATGCGCCATCGGTATAGGCAAGAAGCTCAGCCATGTTTCGTGAGCCCGATATGGTGCTGCCCGGCCCGATTGCTTTCGTCCAGACCAGGTTCGGAACAATGCTTCATGAGGTTTCTTCCTTGGAGCAAGAGAGGCGCGCGCGCATCGTGATCCAAGCAGCAACTGACCCGTCAAGGCCCCTGCTTTCGCCAGTCGCTGTATCGATCACTTCGAAACCTGCGGCGTTCAACAGCCCTGCAAGTTCGCCTTCCTCGTAATAGCTGTAACGCCGCCCGATCCGATCGCGCTTTTCACCAGAGCCAAGCTTCATCCCGATATGGAATATGCCCTGCGGCTTGAGGGCTCTTCTAATCCGGTCCAGGTGCGCCGGCATGTCAAACTTCGGTGCGTGCAAGAGCGAGAAATTGGCCCATACGCCGTCGTATACTGCCTCGACATCAAGATCTTCGAAAAAGCCCTGCCAAGCCGTCACGCCATCGAGCTTTACGGCGCGCGCGACCATCTCCGCTGAGGCATCCACAGCATCCACCCTACAGCCCAGTCTCGCCATGTCAGCCGCGTTGGCACCAGGCCCGCATCCAAGATCAAGCACGCGGGCGTTCTTCGGCAGATCCTTCACGAAAGCCGTCAGGCTTTTCACCTCTGCCTCCGTCGCCGTGAGGTTCGCATATTCCTCCGCCTTTGAATCATAGACCGCCAGCGTTTCCTGATCGGCGCTCATGCAGGTGCCCTCAGCACGCGGGGGACCTTGAACTCAACGTTCTCAGTCGCGGTTTCGAGTGTCTCGGTCGTGACATCGTAGCGCTTCTTGAAAGCGGAAATCACTTCTTCGACAAGCACTTCCGGTGCCGAAGCACCCGCTGTGATCCCCACAGACCGCGCGCCCTCAAGGGCGCGCCAATCAATCTCGTCAGCACGGCCAACCAGTTGGGCATACGAGCATCCGGCCTTCGCCCCAACTTCCACAAGCCTGCGCGAATTCGACGAATTCGGTGCGCCGACAACCAACAGGGCGTCGACCTTGTCGGCCATCGCCTTGACGGCCTCCTGCCGGTTCGTCGTCGCGTAGCAGATATCTTCCTTGTGTGGCCCGTTGATCATCGGAAAGCGCGCCTGAAGCGCGGCCACAATCCCGGCCGTATCGTCTATGGAAAGGGTCGTTTGCGTCACGTAGGCCAGCTTGGTCGCATCGCGCACCTCGACTTCGGCAACGTCCGCCTCCGTCTCGACCAGCAAAACCTCTCCATCGGGAAGCTGGCCCATCGTGCCCACGGTTTCCGGGTGACCGGCGTGCCCGATCATGATGATCTGGAGGCCGCTCGCATGGTGACGCTCCGCTTCGATATGCACCTTGGAAACAAGCGGGCATGTCGCGTCCACGAAGACCATCTCGCGTCGCTGCGCCTCGGCCGGGACGGATTTGGGAACGCCATGGGCGGAAAAGATCACCGGCCGATCATCCGGGCAATCTTCAAGCTCTTCAACAAAGACCGCCCCTTTGGCGCGCAGATCATCGACGACGAACTTGTTGTGAACGATTTCGTGTCGCACATAGACCGGCGCACCCCATTTGCCGAGCGCCATCTCGACGATCTTGATCGCGCGATCGACACCAGCACAAAAACCGCGCGGCGCGGCCAGGTAGATTTTCAAGGCTTCCTTGGACATGGCGCATCCCCTTTACACCATGAGCTAAGCGATGCGCCGGAAACCGTCCAGTCCCACGACGGAAAAAAGCGCATCGCTCATGCTCATTTGCCCAGCTCAGTCGTTCTCATAGCTGCGCTCTCGAACGGGTGCATCTTCGCGCGGGGGGCGGCCGATAACGTCCTTGAGCTCTTCGAGTTCTATGAAATTGTCGGCTTGCCTGCGCAGCTCATCAGCGATCATGGGAGGCTGACTACGGATCGTCGACACGACCGAGACACGCACGCCCTGCCTTTGAAGGCTTTCGACCAGCGGCCTGAAATCACCGTCACCTGAGAACAGCACTATGTGATCAATTCGCGGCGCGAGCTCCATGGCGTCAACCGCCAGCTCGATATCCATGTTCCCCTTGACCTTCCGCCGGCCCTGGCTATCGGTAAACTCCTTGGCTGGCTTGGTAACCATGTTGAACCCGTTGTAGTTCAGCCAGTCGACAAGTGGCCGGATCGGCGAATACTCATCGTTTTCCAGAAGCGCGGTATAGTAGAATGCGCGCAGGAGCTTTCCGCGACGCATGAACTCGTGTCGCAGCAGCTTGTAGTCGATGTCGAACCCGAGCGCCTTTGCAGCGGCAAAGAGATTCGATCCGTCTATGAACAGCGCGAGCCGTTCGTCCTTGTAAAACATTAAATTTCCTTTCCTTCGTGCCCCGAAAAATGCCTACCCTGCGTGAGTGGTTGAGTGGACGGGTAAACTGGGCTAGTGCGCTTAGCTATTATCACTACCGCGCATGAGCAAGATACTTGAATGGCTCAAGAATAGGGTTTGGATGCCGGAACCGCAAATTTTCCTGATCGCCCTCGGCGCCAATCTGCCTTTCGAGGGCAATGCACCGCAGGAGACGATCTCGAAAGCCTTGAATGACTTCAATGAGTTCGGACTCCGCGTAACCGCCAAGAGCAAACTCTATCACACGCCCTGCTTTCCTGCAGGCGCCGGACCGGACTATGTGAATGCCGTCGCGTCAGTTCAAGCAGAACTGACCGCAGAGGATGTTCTGGCACGGCTTCATGAGCTGGAATTGCGCTACGGGCGCGAGCGCCAAGTGCGCTGGGGTCAGCGCTCGTTGGACCTCGATCTTCTCTCTGCCGGTGAAACGATCCTCCCCGACAGAGCAGGATATGAACGCTGGCAATCTCTGTCTGCCGAGCACCAGCGCGCATTTGCCCCTGAAACGCTTGTGCTGCCTCATCCACGTCTTGCCGAGCGCGCCTTCGTTCTGGTGCCCATGGCCGATATCGCGGCGGACTGGGTCCATCCTGTCACGAGCAAGACCACCCTCCAAATGCTCGACGCTCTGGATGACGCCGTAGTAGACGGGGTGAAAGCGCTCTGATCCTGCGTTTTGGCCTTGTGTTTTATGACGTTTGCGCCTAGATACGGCCCTTCCACCGACTGATCTGGAGTAAATCATGGCCCGTGTGACCGTAGAAGACTGCGTTGACAAAGTTCCCAACCGTTTCGAGTTGGTAATGCTCGCTTCGCATCGAGCCCGTGAAATCTCCGCCGGAGCGGCGCTTACAGTTGATCGTGACAACGACAAGAACCCTGTTGTCGCACTTCGCGAGATCGCGGATGAGACCCAGACAGCTTCCGATCTGCGCGAGCGCCTTATCGAGTCGAACCAGTCGCAAATCGAAGTCGACCAGCCCGAAGATGACAGCATGGCACTGCTCATGGGCGCCGAATCGGACAAACCTCAAGACGACGACATGAGCGAAGAACAGCTTCTTCGTCAGCTCATGGAAGCGCAAGGCCAAGGCTGAGGCCACAAGATGATGGCGCGCGGATGATCCCTGTCGATGAACTGATCGGCTTGGTCCACGCCTATAATCCGAAATCAGACCAGGCGCTGATCCGAAAAGCATATGCTTTCGGCAAGGTGGCGCATGAAGGTCAGACACGCCACTCTGGCGAGCCTTATTTCTCGCACCCGGTGGAAGTCGCCCGTATCCTGACCGAGCAGCGCCTCGATGACAGCACAATCATCACCGCGCTCCTGCATGACACGATCGAGGACACCGGGGCATCATACGAGGTAGTCGCCGAAAAATTCGGCACCGAGATCGCTGATCTTGTCGATGGCGTCACCAAGCTTACGAATCTTCAGCTTAGCTCGACGGAAACGAAGCAGGCTGAGAATTTTCGCAAGCTTTTCATCGCCATGTCCCGTGACCTGCGTGTCATTCTCGTCAAGCTTGCGGACCGCTTGCACAACATGCGCACGATCCGCGCGGTCAGACCGGACAAGCAGGCCCAGAAAAGCCGCGAGACGATGGACATCTATGCTCCACTCGCAGGCCGCATGGGGATGCAGTGGATGCGTGAGGAGCTCGAAGACCTCGCGTTCAAAGTGCTCAACCCTGAAGGCCGCGCCTCGATCATGAGGCGCTTTATAACGCTTCAGAACGAAACCGACGACGTGATCGAGCGCATCACCAATGACATGAAAGTCGAACTTGCGAACGCACAAATCGACGCTCGAATCATCGGCCGCGCAAAGAAGCCGTATTCGATCTGGCGCAAGATGCAGGAAAAGGAGCTCGCCTTTTCGCGCCTCTCCGACATCTACGGATTTCGCATCGTCGCCCATAGCGAGGCGGATTGCTACCGGATCCTCGGCGTCATTCATCAGCGCTGGCGTGCTATACCCGGACGCTTCAAGGACTATATCAGCCAACCAAAGACGAACGGCTACCGGTCCATCCATACGACGGTTTCGGGCCGGGACGGAAAACGCGTGGAAGTGCAAATTCGCACGCAGCAAATGCATGACGTGGCCGAAAGCGGCGTCGCGGCGCATTGGTCGTATCGCGACGGTGTGCGAGTTGAGAACCCCTTTGCAGTTGATCCAGTCAAATGGATTTCAAGCCTTACCGAGCAATTCGATGCCGAGGATGACCACGATGCCTTTCTCGAAGTCGTCAAGCTCGAGATGTATTCCGATCAGGTCTTCTGCTTCACGCCAAAGGGTGACGTCATCAAGCTGCCACGCGGCGCGACACCGCTTGATTTCGCCTATGCCATCCACACGCGGATCGGTGATGCCTGCGTCGGCGCCAAGATCGACCACATGCGCGTGCCGCTCTGGACACGTATCCGCAATGGCCAATCCGTTGAGATCATCACTGCTGAAGGTCAACATCCCCAGCCGACTTGGCTCGATATCGCCGTTACCGGGAAGGCAAAAAGCGCGATCCGGCGCGCGCTTCGCGAGATTGACCGCGAGCGTTTCATCCGTTTGGGCCGCGAAATCGCGCGCTCGGCCTTCGAGAGCATTGGCAGAAAGGCCACTGACAAGGTTCTCGAGAACGCGGCCCGCAAACTCCGGCTGCAGGATGGTGACGAAGTCCTGGCCAGGCTCGGAAGCGCTGAAGTCGAATCGCGCAGTGTGGTGCGCGCGGTTTTTCCCGAGCTCGTGAAAGAAGAGAGCGCCGAGCAGGTCAGCGCGGAACGCGCGGTCATCGGCCTCACTTCGGATCAGCACTTCCGCCGAGGCGACTGCTGTCAGCCCCTGCCCGGAGAACGCATCGTCGGACTTACCTTTCGCGGCAAGGGAGTCGTCGTTCACAAGATCGACTGCGAAACACTCGGCAAGTTCGAAGATCAACCCAACCGCTGGCTCGATCTGCAATGGCACGACGGCAAGCACCCTGCGATTTACGCTGTTACGCTCGATCTCACGATCGGCAATGATGCAGGCGTGCTGGGACGAATTTGCACCTTGATAGGGGAAGAGAAGGCCAATATCTCAAACCTAGAGTTTCTTGACCGGAAACCGGATTATTATCGGCTGTTGATCGATGTAGATGTGAGGGACGCGGAACATCTGCACAGCATCATGTCGATCTTGTCCGCAGAGAATGACATAGCCTCAATAGAACGGCACATCGAGCCTGACCGCGGACAAAAGGAAGCCAAAGGCGATCCGGTCAAGCCCTGAAGGATAAGGACACCAAGGACTTGGTTTTCAAACGGCGTGACAAGAGATCCTGGTGGAAGGTCATCGCCGACTTCATCTACCCCAAAGGCGGATGGAGCCGCGCCTTTCAATATGTCCAGCACAGGCTGCACCGTCTCCCTGACCCGCCTCACAAGATCGCCCGCGGGATCTGGGCCGGGGTGTTCACGACATTTACGCCGTTCTATGGTCTACATTTTGTCGTCGCCGCAATTATTGCGCGCGTGATGCAAGGCAATATCATCGCAGCGCTGCTGGCCACATTTTTCGGCAACCCACTGACTTATATCCCGATCGGCGTCGCTTCACTAAAGACGGGTCACTGGCTCCTCGGGACGGAGTTCGAGGAAGCCGAGCAACACCTTGGCGAGAAGTTTGCCAAGGCTGGCGGCGATCTCTGGCAGAATTTCATAGCCGTAATGACCGGGGCTCCAACTGACTGGCACGGCTTGCAGCGCTTTTTTGACGAAGTTTTCTTTCCCTATCTCGTCGGCGGCATCATCCCTGGCATCGTCGCGGCCTCCGTGTGCTACTATCTCGCGGTGCCGGTGATCCGCGTCTACCAAAACCGTCGTAAAGGGCGCATCAAGGACAAACTGGCAAGGCTGCGCAAGAAGCCCAAAGGCAAAACGGCAGACTGATGGTCATGCCCCTTGAACATTCGCTTGATTGCAGCAAAATCGCGCTAGAACCCTGTTGAGGAGCTCCCCATGCCCGCTTCGACCAAACTTCGCCTCGGCGTGAATATCGACCATGTCGCGACTGTCCGGAATGCCCGGGGCAGCGCTTATCCCGACCCGCTGCGCGCCGCAAAGCTGGCCGAGAAAGCGGGCGCCGATGGCATCACGGCCCACCTGCGCGAAGATCGCCGCCATATCCGGGACGAGGACATCGAAGGCCTGACAGCAGCACTTGAGACACCGCTCAACTTCGAGATGGCCGCGACCGAAGAAATGCAGGCGATTGCCTTGCGGCATAAGCCTCATGCAGTCTGCATTGTCCCTGAAAAGCGTGAAGAACGCACCACGGAAGGTGGCCTGGACGTCGCATCCGATGACAATCGGCTGGCCGAATTCATCGCACCTTTGCGCGAGGCGGGCTCGCGCGTGTCGCTGTTCATCGGCCATGAACCGGAACAGATTCGCGCCTCAGCACGCATAGGCGCCGCCGTCGTGGAGCTGCACACGGGCGCATATTGTGATTTTCACTATGAAGGCGCGCTGGAAAAACGCGATGCTGAGCTGGAGGCCTTGCATGAAGGTGCCGCGCTTGCCCATTCGCTTGGTCTCGAAGTTCATGCCGGCCATGGCCTCACATTCGAAACCGTTCAGCCCATCGCCGCGATCCCGCAAGTAAAAGAACTCAATATCGGCCATTTCCTGATGGCCGAAGCCCTCTTCATCGGAATGGAGGCCGCCATATGCGAGATGCGCCGCCTTATGGATGAGGCAAGGAGATGAGCATGCGCGGGTTTCTCTCCGTAGGCATCTCCGGGTCTGCGAAGCCAACGATATCGGCCCGGACAACGCGGGCGGGCGGCATCAAGTTTATCACGGTGCACGTTTGATCCTCGGCATCGGAACGGACCTTGCCAATATCGAGCGAATTGAGCGCACGCTCGAACGCTTTGGCGACAGGTTCCGCAACCGAGTGTTCACGGAGGTCGAGCAAGCCAAAGCAGAGCGGCGCGCAGATACGGCGGGCACCTACGCCAAGCGATGGGCCGCCAAAGAGGCTTGCTCGAAAGCGCTTGGCACGGGCCTGCGCATGGGCATCGCCTGGAAAGACATGGCCGTAGCCAACCTGCCGACTGGCCAGCCCGTCATGGAAGTCACAGGCTGGGCAAAGGAGCGCCTCGACGAAATGACTCCCAAGGGCCATAAGGCGATCATCCATGTCACGCTCACCGATGATCATCCCTGGGCGCAGGCTTTTGTTCTGATCGAAGCGCGAGCGGTTTCAGAGCTCACGTGAGCCACCCCTTGCAAGCCACCACGTCACCGGGTTGACAGCCCTGCCCCCGCACCGCATGAAGCTGGCAGCGGATTGAAGGGCAGGACATGGCGGAAGAGAAGAAAAAAAGCGGCGCAATCGTCGAGACGATCAAGACAATCGTGTATGCCTTG
>JAWLEL010000278.1:0-3997 GCA_041686165.1 Lentibacter sp. | reverse complement strand
CCTTCCGTGGGGATCTCGAATCCTCCGAGCATCCGCATCATCGTGGTCTTGCCACAGCCCGACGGGCCGAGCAGCGCGAAGAACTCCTTTGCGTAGATGTCTTGCGTCAGATTGTCGATGGCCGTGAAATCACCAAAGCGTTTCGTCACGTTCCTGAACTGGATCAGCGGCTCTTGCCCCGGATCGTCCCAAGGCGTGAAAACAGTTTCCGACATCGTGCTCCCCTGCGAATTGAAGCGCCCGCAAGCCTGGGCCTGCGGGCGATAGATCAGGTCTTCAGGTGCCTGATTTGATCTTGGTCCAGAGCCGCGTGACGACGCGCTGCACCCTGGCGGGGTAGGGTGTTGTCGTGAAGAGGTTCTCCAGCGCGGCGGGCGTCGGGTAGATCGCCGGGTCGTTGATCACGTCGTCGACGAGATGCTCCTGCGAGGCCTCGTTGCCGTTGGCGTAGTAGACGTAGTTCGAGGCGGCGGCCATGTTCTCGGCGTCCATGATGAAGTTCAGGAACTTGTGCGCGCCGTCGGGGTTGGGCGCGTCGATCGGGATGGCCATCTGGTCGAACCACATTTGCGCGCCTTCGTTCGGAGCATTGTAGGCGATCTCGACTCCGTTGTCGGCCTCGGCCGCGCGATCACGCGCCTGGAGTATGTCGCCCGACCAGCCCACGGCAACGCAGATGTCGCCGTTGGCGAGCGCGTTGATGTATTCGGAGCTGTGGAACTTCTGGATATGCGGGCGGACCGGCATGAACACGTCCTCGGCCTTGGCGATGACATCAGGGTCATGGCTGTCGGGGTCTTCGCCGATGTAGTTGAGGGCTGCCGGGATCATCTCCGCTGGCGCATCGAGGAAGTGGACGCCGCATTCGGCGAGTTTTTCCATGTTCTCGGGCTCGAAGACCAGCGCCCAGCTGTCGATCGGGGCGTCTTCTCCGAGCGCCTCCTGGACCTTGCCGACGTTCACGCCGATGCCCGTGGTGCCCCACATGTAGTTGATCGAGTGCTCATTGCCGGGGTCGTATTGCTCCGTGCGATCGCTGACAACATCCCACATGTTGTCGAGATTGGGCAGCTTGGACTTGTCGAGCTTCTGGAAGGCGCCCGCGGTGATCTGGCGCTGAAGGAACGTGCCCGACGGGACGACCACGTCATAGCCGGAGCCGCCGGCAAGCATCTTCGTTTCCAGCACTTCGTTGGAATCGAACACGTCATAGACGAGCTTCATTCCGGTCTCTTCCTCGAACTTGGTGAGCAGATCCTCGTCGATGTAATCGGACCAGTTGTAGACGCGGACTTCTTCAGCCTGCGCCATTCCGGCGACAAGTGCGAGCGAAGCGGCTGCGCTGAGTAGGTAGGTTTTCATTTTCGTTTCTCCCTGTTGTGGAGGCCGTGCCTCTCGGTGAAATATTTGATCAAGTTATAACTGACTTGGCAAGATTTCTGTGCAGAATGCCTGCACGATGCGCGGGGAAATGCAAGAGATTCGAAAGGAAGGCCAGCGATGAGCAAGGCAAGACGCGAGTCTGCTGAAGTCTTGAGCTTCACGCCCGGTATGAATGCAGGCGCGCGAGAACTGCCTGCCCATGAGCTCAAGTATCGCCAGCTTCGGGAGCTGATTCTGTTCGGCGAGATGCGGCCCGGAGAGGCTGTGACCATTCAAGGCGTCTGCGAGAGCCTCGATGCCGGGATGACGCCCGTGCGCGAAGCGATCAGGCGCCTCACGGCTGAAGGCGCGCTTGAATTCATGGGCAACCGGCGCGTCGTCGTGCCGGAGCTCACGGTGGACAGCGTGAACGAGTTGATCTTCGCGCGGCAAGCCATCGAGCCGCAGCTCGTGGTACGCGCAACCGAGCGCATGACCGATGCGGGGCTCGAAGAGCTCGGGGGGATCGACGCCGAGCTGGACGCGGCGATCGCGACAGGAGATCTCAAGAGCTACCTGGAGCAGAACTATCGCTTTCACGCACGGCTCTACGTGATGGCCGAGGCGCCGATTCTCGCGGCTGTGGCTGATGGACTCTGGCTCCGATTCGGGCCTTCCCTGCGGGTCGTTTGCGGCCGCGTCGGGACGCAGAATCTGCCGGACCAGCACCACGAGGCATTGGCGGCGATGCGCGCCGGAGATGCCGGCGCGGCGGCAAAGGCCATGCGGGAAGACGTGATCCAGGGCATGGAGCAGGTGCGCAGGGTCTTGTCGGCGCAGCGCGGTGATTGACAGGGCATAATTTGATCATATTCTGGCGGAAACACGCTTGAACCCCACTGACACCGCCGATGGAGGCCGAGATGACCCAGGTTTCGAACCACATGCCGACAGAGGAGCTTCAGGCTCTGGACGCCGCGCATCATATGCATCCTTTCACCCATGCCGACGAGCTGGCCGAGAAGGGTGCCCGTGTCATCACACGGGCCAAGGGCGTCATGCTCTATGACAGCGAAGGCGCGGAAATCCTCGATGGGATGGCCGGGCTCTGGTGTGTGAACCTGGGCTATGGGCGTGACGAGCTCGCCGATGTCGCGGCGCGGCAGATGAAGGAGCTGCCCTATTACAACACCTTCTTCCAGTCGACGCATGTTCCGGCCATCGCCCTGGCCGAGCGTATCGCCGAGCTGACGCCGGACCATCTGAACCATGTGTTCTTTTCCGGGTCCGGTTCGGAGGCCAATGATACGAATATCCGCCTCGTGCGCACCTACTGGGCCGAGAAGGGCAAGCCGGAGAAGACGAAGATCATCAGCCGGCAGAATGCCTACCACGGGTCCACAGTGGCTGCCGTCGCGCTGGGCGGGATGGCCTTCATGCATGCGCAGGGGGGTGCGCTGCTTTCGGACATTCACCATATCGACCAGCCGAACTGGTGGGCCGAAGGCGGAGACATGAGCCCCGAGGCATTTGGCCTCGAGCGGGCGCAACAGCTTGAGAAAGCCATCCTCGAATACGGGGAAGACAAGGTCGCGGCCTTTATCGCCGAGCCGATCCAGGGCGCCGGTGGTGTGATCGTGCCGCCCGAGAGCTATTGGCCGGAAATCCAGCGGATCTGCGACAAATACGAGATCCTGCTGATTGCCGACGAGGTGATCTGCGGTTTCGGGCGGACGGGCAACTGGTTCGGCTCTCAGACCTACGGCATCAGGCCTGACGTGATGACCCTCGCGAAAGGGCTGAGCTCGGGCTATGCGCCGATCTCGGCGAGCGTCATTTCCGATGAATTGGCCGATGTGCTGAACAATTGCGAGCTTGCCCATGGCTATACCTACTCGGGGCATCCGGTTTCGGCGGCCGTGGCGCTGGAGAACCTGCGCATTCTGGACGAGGAAGGGATCGTCGAGCGTGCGGGGCGGGAGACCGCGCCTTACCTCGCAGAGAAGTGGAGAAGCCTCGAAGATCATCCGATGGTCGGGGATGTGCAGATCGTGGGCATGATGGGATCGCTTGCGCTCACGCCCGACAAGGCCAGCCGCGCGAAGTTCGCCTCCGATGCGGGCACGGTCGGGCTGATTTGCCGTGAGCGCTGCTTTGCGAACAACCTCGTGATGCGCCACGTGGGCGACCGGATGGTCATCAGCCCGCCGCTCGTGATCACGAAAGAAGAGATCGACATGCTCATCGCGCGTGCGCGGACCGCCCTGGACGAGGCTTATGAGCAGGTGAAGGACGCGGGCCTTTGGAAGGCCATGAGCTGAGGCGTCAACCCAAGGAGGCAGAAGGGGCGCGCGGAGTGAACTCCGTGCACCCCCAAGTGCACCAGCTGTGCACCCCGGCGACCGCATTCGAAAACCGCCTGCACAGCGCCTGATCGTGATCCGGCCGGGCGCTGCGTCTACGCGGCAACAAGCTTCGATTTCAGCCCGTCCAGCATCCTGAGGCAGTGGCCGAGCTGGGAGGCCGAGACGAACTCGTCGGGCTTGTGCGCCTGTTCGATGCTGCCCGGCCCGCAAAGAACCGCGCTCATTCCGAGCTGCTGGAAGAGGCCCGCTTCCGTTCCGAAGGCCACGAC
>JAWLEL010000277.1:0-4010 GCA_041686165.1 Lentibacter sp. | reverse complement strand
GTCGTTCCGCGCGAGGACATCGCCTGGCTGAAGGGCGATTTCTTCGACAATTTCGAAGTCGGGGACCTGGTGCATGTGCGCCGGATGACCACCGGCGAGGACGGCGCGGGCGATTTCATCCGCTGGAGCCTGCGGCAGGTGCCGCGCGTGCAGGGCGGATTCATGGCGATGGATGTCAACACGGGCCGTGTGCTCGCGATGCAGGGGGGCTTTTCCTACCAGGACTCCGTCTTCAATCGAGCCACGCAGGCCAAGCGCCAGCCCGGCTCTTCCTTCAAGCCCTTCGTTTATGCCTCGGCGCTCGACAGCGGCTACACCCCTGCGACGATCCTCGTGGATGCGCCCATCGAGGTCGATACGCCCCAGGGCCTCTGGCGCCCGCGCAACGCATCGAACCAGTTCTTCGGCCCCACGCCCCTGCGCACCGGGATCGAGCGGTCGCGGAACCTCATGACGATCCGGCTTGCGCAGGAGGTGGGCATGGATGTCGTGGCCGACTATGCAGAACGCTTCGGCGTCTATGACCGGATGGGGCGGTTCCTTGCCAACTCGCTCGGTTCGGAGGAAACGACGCTCTACAAGATGGTCTCGGCCTACGCGATGTTCGCCAATGGCGGTGAGCGGGTGGAGCCGACGCTCGTCGACCGGGTGCAGAACCGCTATGGCGAGACGGTGTATCGCCACGATGACAGGCTTTGCGCCGAATGCGCCGACCCGACTGTGCCGCGCGACCGCGGCCCGCGCATCACCTCGAACCGCGAGCGCGTCATGAACGGGGTGACGGCCTACCAGCTCACCTCGATGATGCGTGGCGTGGTCGACAGGGGCACGGCGAGCGGGTCGGTCAACCTCGGGGTGCCCGTGGCGGGCAAGACCGGCACGACGAACGATGCCAAGGATGTCTGGTTCGTCGGTTTCACCAACAATATCGTGGCGGGCTGCTATATCGGCTATGACAACCCGAGAACCCTCGGGAGTGGCGCCTCGGGTGGCAGCATGTGTGGCCCCGTCTTCCAGCGGTTCATGACGAAGGCGATCGAGAAATACGGCGCAGGCCCCTTCGAAGCGCCCGATGAATGCCGCTTCATCAAGATCGACAGGTTCACCGGCGCGCGCTTGCCCGACGAGGCTTCCGGAGAAAACGTGGTGACCGAGTGTTTCCGCGAGGGCCAGGAGATCGACTTCGGGATCATGTTTGACGGAGGGTTCGCCATGGGCGAGGATCTGCCGCTCCTGCCGGAGAGCGCCGAGTCGCGGCAGGTCACCACCTCGACCGGCAGGAAGATCACCGTGGGTGATGGAGCGGATTTCGGAACGCTAAGCTCGGGCGGTCTTTACTGAGCGCCACGCATCCGGTGTCTGCCCGTCAGAGCGGCCAGAACAACAGGATCAGCGGGATCGAGACCGTGACAACGATGACCTCGAGCGGCAGGCCCATGCGCCAATAATCGCTGAAGCGGTAGGCGCCGGGGCCGAGGATCAGCGTGTTGTTCTTGTGGCCGATGGGCGTGAGGAAGGCCGAGGAGGCCGCCACGGCAACGGCCATCAGGAAGGGATCGGGCGAAACATCCATCGCGCGAGCCATCTCGATGCCGACGGGGGCGGCGACGATCGTTGTCGCGGTGTTGTTGAGCACGTCCGAGAGGGTCATCGTGACCACCATCAGCGCCGCGAGGATGGCCCAGGGCGGCAGGCTTCCCGTCAGCTCCAGCAGGGCACCGGCGAGAAGCTCCGTGCCGCCGGACTGGTCCAGTGCCGCGCCCAGCGGGATCATCGAGCCGAGCAGAACCACCACCGGCCAGTTGATGTGATCGTATAGCTCGCTGAGCGGGAGGATGCGAAAGAAGACATATGCCACGCAGACGAGGCCGAGGGCGATGGGCAGGTAGAGCAGGCCGACGGAGGCGGCGGCGACGGCGGCGGCAAAGAGGCCTATGGCGAGCCATGTCTTGCTGTCCCGCGTGACGGCCAGCCCGCGATCGGCGAGCGGCAGGCAGCCGAGCCAGTCCGTCACGTCATGCTTGGTGCCCTTGGGCACGAGCAGAAGGAGGATGTCGCCGGCCTGTATTGTCGTCTTGCGGATCTCGCTGTTGATGCGGCGGCCCTCCCGTGAAATGCCCATGAGCACGGTCTGCTTGCGCCAGGACAGGCCCAGCCTGACGGCCGTCTTGCCCGCTGCGCGCGCTTCGGCGGGGACGACGACTTCGATGAGGTCGAGCCCTTCGCCCGTGGCGTCGAGCTTTTCATCGCTGTCGGAATCGACGAAGGCGAGGCCCAGCATGCTGCGAAACTCGTCGAGCGCCTCCGGGGTCGCTTCGAGCACGAGCGTATCGCCCGCCCGAAGGCGGCTGTTGCGCGCCGCGCCGTAGCGGCGCTTGCCGTCCCTGACCAGGCCGATGAGCGCAACGTCGGCGTTCTCGGCCTCTTCTTCGTGTTCGGCCAGACGTGTGCCTATATGCTTGGAGCCCTCGGGCACTGTCAGCTCGGCGATATAGGCTGAAAGCTCGCCCATATGGTCGAGCGCATCCTCGCGCTGGGGGATGAGGCGCCAGCCGACCAGGGCGACGAAGACGAGACCTGCAACCGCCGTGAGCGCGCCCACGGGAGCGAAATCGAACATCTTGAACGGCTCGCCCAGGGATTCCCCGCGAATCGAGGCGATGATGATGTTGGGCGGTGTGCCGATGAGCGTGGCCATGCCTCCGAGGATCGTCGCGAAGCTGAGCGGCATGAGCGAGAGGCCGGGCGCGCGCCCGGCCTTGCGGGCGGTCTGGATATCGACGGGCATCAACAATGCCAGCGCGGCGACATTGTTCATGAAGCCCGAGAGCACGCCGCCGACGCTGCCCATGATCGCGATATGTGCGAAAAGGCTGCGTGAGCTGTCGATGAGCGTGCGGGTGATCAGGTGGATCGCCCCGGAGCGCACGAGACCTGCCGAGACGACAAGCACCAGCGCGACGACGATCGTCGCCGGGTGGCCGAAGCCGGTGAAGGCCGCTTTCGTCTCGACGACGCCGAGCAGGACGCCGAGCAGGAGCGCGGTGAAGGCGATGAGATCGTAGCGCCAGCGGCCCCAGAGCAACAGTGCAAAGACGCCTGCGAAGAGGCAAAAGAGGATGATCTGGTCTTGTGTCATGGCGGAAACCTAGCGCGGCGCGCGAGCCTGCGCGATGGGAAAATTCTCAGGCTCCGCCCCCTTCGCTTGAACCCCGCGCCCTGCGTGCCTTATAGAAGGCCGAACGCGAGAAACCTCACGGGGAGCAAGACATGGCCGGCCATTCCAAATGGGCAAACATCCAACATCGCAAGGGGCGCCAGGACAAGCTGCGCTCGAAGCTCTTCTCCAAGCTCTCCAAGGAGATAACCGTGGCCGCCAAGATGGGCGACCCGGACCCCGAGAAGAACCCGCGCCTGCGCCTCGCCGTGAAGGAAGCCAAGGGCCAGTCGATGCCCAAGGACAACATCGAGCGCGCGATCAAGAAGGCGACGGGCGGCGACGGCGAAGCCTACGAGGAAATCCGCTACGAGGGCTACGGACCGAATGGCGTCGCGGTGATCGTCGAGACGATGACAGACAACCGCAACCGCACCGCCTCGAACGTGCGCTCGCTCTTCACCAAGAACGGCGGCAACCTCGGCGAGACGGGCTCCGTGGGCTTCATGTTCGAGCGCAAGGGCGCGGTCAGCTACCCGCCGGAGGCGGGCGATGCGGACACCGTGATGATGGCCGCGATCGAGGCCGGCGCGGAAGACGTGGAAAGCTCCGAGGACGGCCATGTCATCTGGTGCGCGGACACGGACCTCAACGATGTCTCCAATGCGCTGGAAGCCGAGCTGGGGGAGAGCGAGAGCACCAAGCTGGTCTGGCGGCCCACCACGACGACCGAGATGGACCTCGAGAACATGGAAAAGCTCATGAAGCTCATCGACGCGCTGGAAGACGACGACGATGTGCAGAACGTGACCACGAACTTCGAAGCCTCCGACGAGGTCATGGCGCAGCTCGG
>JAWLEL010000276.1:0-4039 GCA_041686165.1 Lentibacter sp. | reverse complement strand
ATACTCGGCCAGCGCGTAAGGAACCGGCGCTTCCACCGGGCCATTGTGCTTGGCGATCCCCTCGAGGCATTCCCATGTGAGGTTGAGCCCGTCCCACTCGGCATAATGGCGCTCCAGCGCCGTGACGATGCGAATGGCCTGCGCATTGTGATCGAAGCCACCGAAGGGCTGCATCAGCGCATTGAGCGCATCCTCGCCCGTATGCCCGAAGGGCGTATGACCAAGATCATGGGCCAGGGCCACGGCCTCGGTGAGCTCCGGATTGAGTCCGAGTGCGCCGCAGATCGTCCTGGCCACCTGCGCAACCTCGATGGAATGGGTCAGCCGCGTGCGGTAATAGTCCCCCTCGTGTTCAAGAAAGACCTGCGTCTTGTGCTTGAGCCGCCGGAAGGCGCTCGAATGGATGATCCTGTCCCGGTCGCGCTGAAAGGCGCTTCGAAAGGCGCTTTCCTCTTCCGGATAAAGCCGCCCGCGTGTCGCACCCGGGGCGCTTGCGAAAGCCGCCCCCGCGTCTTGCCGTGCATCCTGCATGGTTCTGTCCCTTGCCGCTGATGGCCTCGGGTCTTATATATTTTCCAAAGGACACAAGCGAAACCCCAAAGGACAGCCGCGATGATCGTTCCCCCGTCCGTCACAGAGAAAGCCTTTCACCAGCTCGCCGAGATCGGTGCGAGCGCACAGGGCAAGGCCCTGCGCGTCGCCGTCGAGGGCGGCGGCTGTTCGGGCTTCCAGTATGAGATCAAGCTCGATAAACCGTCCGATGAGGATATGGTGCTCGAGGGCAGCGGCGAGAAAGTCGTGATCGACGAAGTCAGCCAGCCGTTCCTGGCGGGTGCGACGATCGACTATGTGGAAGAGCTGATCGGCGCGCGCTTTACCATCGACAATCCCAACGCCTCGAGCTCCTGCGGCTGCGGCGTCTCCTTCTCGATGTAACCGGCTCCCTCAGGCCGCCGCCTCATGCCGCCCCGCCGCGCGAGAAAAGCACGAAGAACTCCTCGAACTCCGGCATGACCCGTTCAGCGTCGGCAAGATGCGCCATCGCCTCCGGGGAGAGCACGGACTCGAGAGAAGCCCGCACAGAGGCCCAGTCTCCGCGCTTGTCCTGAGACAGGTTGTAGAGATACTCCGAGATCGCGCGCATGAGCCCGAGATGCCCGCGCGGCCTTGTGAAGCGCAGGCGCGCAGGCTCGTAATTGCGCGAGAAGGCCTCCTGCCCCGCGATCATCCGGTGCCAATTGCACACGAGGTATTCATGATAGTCGTCGTTCGGCGCGCGCGTGTCGGGCTGAACGCTGTAGTGCGCCTCGACTTGTTCCACCCAAACCTCCCAGGCCCTCGGCACATCCGCGCCCGAAAAACGCAGCGCGATGCAGATTTCAGCCAGAAGGTCGGCATTCTCATCGATGAAGGCGAGCGTGCCCGCATACATCAGGCTGCGCAGGGCTGCGCGGCTGATCCTGGGATTCCTGCGCCCGTAGTCACTGAGATAGAAGACAATATGGGTCAGCTCGTAAGCCGCTTTCTTGTTCGGCAGCGAGAAGGTCTCGCTGTGCGAGATGAACCGCTGGAGCCGTTCCGTGAGCGCCATGTCGGGCGCGCCAACGCCCCGCCGGGCCAGAAGCCGCTCGGCTTCGGCGCGCTGCAAATCGGACAGCTCCGCATCGGCGAGCCGTTTTCGGGCGGCATAGGCGCAAAGCGCCTCGCCTTTCTGCCCGTCCATGCCGAGATCCTCCAGGTCGAGCGTGATCGAAAGCAGAAAGCGGTAATACTGTGGAAAGAACCTCAAACGCGCTTCGACATCTCTGTAAAAGCTCTCGTAAGTCTCCAGCGCGGCGGCAGACAGCGTCGCACCCCCGGTCTGATGAATATTCAGGAATTCGGCGTTTTCCTTTAGCCAGAACACGTCATCGCCAATGCGCCTGTGCCGCGCGAAACACTGCGCCAGCGCGGTTTGACTGCCCGAAGTGTCCTGCTGCGCAGGTTTGAAATCAAGTGTGATGACCTTGCCCATTTTCGCTCCCGAACGCCGGTATCGACAAAAAAGAAGGCAGGTGGCCGCAGCCACCCACCGTCAGAGCTTACATGCTCGTGATGAACAGCTCTGTCGCCTCGCCATCATGAGTCTTTGATGTCGCGTTTGGCCCCATCGACGTGATGAAGAGCTGCGTCGCGTCGCCGCCATGGCTGTCCGATTTGGCACTCGGGGCCATGGACGTGATGAAGAGCTCTGTTGCATCGCCCTCATGCGCATCCGAAGTCGCGCTCGGGCCCATGGACGTGATGAACAGGTCCGTCGCGTTGCCGCCATGCAGATCACCAGCTGCGCTGGGCCCCATGGACGTGATGAAAAGCTCGGTTCCGGCGCCGTCGAAGACGCTTTCCTGAGCAATTTCCTGGTGAAGATTTTCGATTTTGCGAACAGCAGACATTTTTCCCTCCTTAGTTGTTCTCCCTCAACGTTAGCTCGCTAAGGTTGCAATGCAAGAAAAACTTTTCAACCTCAGGTTGTTTCTCCTGGCCTCGCGAGAAGCGTCTGCAAACATTGAGATTTTTCTCAGGCCAGGGCCGCAGAACCAGCCAGGAAGACCCTGCCGATCTCGCAAGCCGACGCGCGAATTTGCTTTGCAGACCCTGCAAAGACGGCTCTGGAACAGGGGCGATTCTTGCTCTAAAGCTTGGGCAAGGCAAACCGGAGCGCACATGAAGATCGCGACGTTCAACATCAACGGCATCAAGGCGCGCTTTGAAACGCTGCTGAAATGGCTCGAGGAAAGCGGCCCGGACGTGGCGCTCCTGCAAGAGATCAAATCGGTCGATGAGACCTTTCCGCGCGACGAGATCGAAAGCCTCGGCTACCAGGTTGAAACCCATGGCCAGAAATCCTTCAACGGCGTGGCGATCCTGTCGAAGTTCCCGCTTGAGGACATCCGCCGCGGATTGCCCGGTGATGACTCGGATGAACAGGCCCGCTGGATCGAGGCGACGGTGATCGGGGAAAAGGCCGTTCGTCTATGCGGGCTCTACCTGCCCAACGGCAATCCGGCTCCCGGGCCTAAATACGACTATAAACTGGCCTGGATGAAACGGCTGGAGGCGCGTGCGCTGGAGCTGCTTGCGCTCGAAGAGCCTGTCGTGATGGGCGGGGACTACAACGTCATCCCGCAGGACGAAGACGCCGCGCGCCCCGAGAAATGGTGCGATGACGCACTGGCTCTGCCACAGACGCGAAGCGCCTTTCGTCGCCTTCTCGCGCTCGGCCTTACCGAGGCGTTCCGCGCAGGCACGAAAGGCCCCGGCCACTATTCGTTCTGGGATTACCAGGGCAGCGCATGGCAGCGCGGCAACGGCATCCGCATCGACCACTTCCTGCTCAGCCCGGAATGCGCCGACCTGATGAAAAGTTGCAATATCGAAGCCGAGATGCGCGGGCGCGAAAAGCCGTCAGACCATGTCCCCGTCTGGCTCGAACTCGACGCCTGAAGTCAGGAGAACCGGCGGTAATAGGCCGCCAGCCGCGCCGTGGATCCGTCAAGCTCTGCGCAGCCGTCGGCGCCGTCCAGAACAGGCTCCAGTCGCGTCGCCAGCGCCTTGCCAAGCTCCACGCCGAACTGGTCGAAGGAATTGATCCCGAGGATCACCCCCTCGACGAAGACCCGGTGTTCATAAAGAGCGATGATCCGGCCGAGTGTTTTCGGGTCGAGCCGTTCATAGGCGAGCGTTACCGAGGGTCGATTGCCCTCGAAGACGCGCTGCGCCGCCTGCACCTCGAGCTCTTTGCCGTCAAAGCCCTGCGCGCGGGCGATCTCGCGCGCCTCGTCGAGGCTCCGCCCGGTCATCAGCGCCTGCGCCTGCGCAAGACAATTGGCAACCAACAGGCGATGGTGATGCGCCAGCTCCGGCTCATGCCCCCGCATCGCCAGGAGAAATTCGGCCGGAACGATCCGCGTTCCCTGGTGCAGAAGCTGGTAGAAGGCATGCTGCCCGTTCGTGCCCGGCTCACCCCAGACGATGGGCCCGGAGCCATGTTCCAGCGGCG
>JAWLEL010000275.1:0-4042 GCA_041686165.1 Lentibacter sp. | reverse complement strand
CACGATTGCAGACGGTGGTGGAACTGCCCGAATTCCAAAGGCGCGCCAAAGCAATCATGTCGGAACAAGAGCGCGAGGCTGCAATCAACTACATTGCCGGCAATCCTGATGATGGGGTTTCTCTCGGCGGTGGGCTTCGCAAGATTCGCATCCCAAGAGTTGGGGGCGGCAAGAGCGGCGGTTTCAGGACGTTGTATGTATTTGGCGGGAACCATATGCCGATCTTTTTGATCACGGTCTTTGCCAAGAACGAAAAGGCCAACCTGTCCAAGGCTGAACAAGCCGCGGCAGTCGAAATGAGCAAAGCGCTTGTCGCAAGGTATGGAGACGCAACATGACTGCATATGAATCGGTGTCGAAAGGCCTGGAAGAGGCCTTGGCATTCGCAGATGGAAACATGACGGCCGCCAAGGTCCATGAGGTATCCGTTGTCGATGTCGATGTGGCCGAAGTTCGCCAAAAAACTGGTCTCTCACAGGCTGAATTCGCCCGAAGCATAGGAGTAGCAAAGGGAACGCTCTTGAACTGGGAACATGGGCGTCGACACCCGACGGGCCCTGCTCAAGTCCTGCTGGCCTTGATCGCAAAGAAGCCATCGGTCGTGCAGGATCTGCTGCGAGGCGCTTGATCTGTGGTGCAAGGTGATATCCCTTTGACGCTCCTTTCGAAGATACGGTCAATGAAGCCTTCAGATTGCTGAGCTCGCGAACGGGGGGAGCGATATCTCATTGGCTATGGAATAACGTTGCTCTCTAAACTACTCCAACAATTCTAGCTTTTCCGCACGTTCCAGCAGCATCCGACCGCGAGGGGTGCGCTCACGCATGGATTCCAGCCGGTCGCAGATCGCCTGTAGCGTGATATCCGGGTCCGAACCTTTGATGGCCGCCACGATGGCAGGCTGGCGATCGTCGGTTTCGCTGCGCTTGGCGCGGCCAAGCACTTCATCGGGTAGAAATCCTTCGCGCACATAGGCCTTCACGGCGCGGAGCAGGCGGCTTTGGGTCCAATGACGATCTGGGGGCAGGGGGCCATTGATAATCCGCAGGACGTCCTCCCAAGCCATATCTGGGCGCAAGCGGCGCACATGGGGCACCCAATCCTGCGCGGTCTCGTTCAGGCGCTCCATGTAGCCGTCCCGTCGCGCCAGCCGCACCTTGCGCAGCGCGGCGGGACCCTTGGCGCTTAGCCCAGGATTGCCACCAACGCGACCCTTGGCGCGTGCCGAGGCCAGCCCTGCCTTGGAGCGAGCGGAAGAAGGCACCTTTGGCCTCCAGACGCTCAATCACCTCGAGAAGATGCGACAAGGACCGCGCAAGCCGGTCGATCCGCACGACGACCAGTGTGTCGCCGCTCTGGACCCGCTCAAGTACACGAGCAAGCACCGGACGCGCGCGATTGCCGCCGGAGGCGTGCTCTTCAAAGATCTCGACGCAGCCTGCGGATTTCAGGGCCTCAGACTGGGGTAGGGGGGTCTGATCCTCTGTCGATACGCGCACATAGCCAATCAGGGGCATGAAATCCGGCCGTTTGCAAGTTAAGATATCGCCAGTAAACGACCGTTTCCTGCGGATTGGGACCGATTGGTTTTCCCGACCAACCTTAACTACTCTACCCTTGGGGTTGGGTGCGTCTTGACATAAGCAAGTTGAGACGCCATCTATCTAGACAGATAGCTAGCTAGGTGAAGAAGATGTGGACTGTTCAGGATGCAAAAAACAAGTTCAGCGCGGTTGTTGACGCAGCACTTGCCGGCACGCCGCAAGAGGTGACGCGCCGAGGCAAGCCAGCGGTGGTCGTCCTTTCCTCAGATGAGTACCACCGGCTCCTGAAAGGTGCGGTGAAGGCGCGCGCAAGCTTTGCGGATCACCTGATGGCATTTCCCGGTGGGGATATCACTCGCGCTTCGGCCGCACCGCGTGATGTAAGTTTCTGATGTACATTCTCGACACTAACGTCATCTCGGCCGTACGCCGCCCAGACCGCGCTCCCCAAGTGGCAGCCTGGTTGCGCGGCAAGGCTGAGCAGGAACTTTTTCTGAGTGTCATCACGCTTGGCGAAATCGAGCGCGGCATTTGCCAGCAGGTGACACGGGACCCTATGTTTGCCAGCGATCTCCGCACGTGGCTCGATCGGACGGTCTTGCTATTCTCGGACCGGCTGCTCGCTTTTGAGGCCGAGGATGCACGCATCTGGGGCCGGCTCTCAGCCGAGATCGGCCATAATGGTGCCGATCTGATGATCGCCGCGTCGGCACTACGCTATGGCGCTATCGTCGTGACCGGGAACATCAGTGACTTTGCGCCGACCGGCGCTGCGTTGGAGAATCCGTTCTAGGCTGAATGCCCAGTGGTAGGGCAGGGGAGTCACAAGCCCGCGGCTTTGGTCAGGTTCACCCGGAACCGATCACGGCGACGTTGATAGCGGCGTGTCATCTCAGCTGAGGCGTGGCCGAGCTGTTTCTGGACATAGCGCTCATCGACCTCGGCGGAACTGGCCAGACCAGCACGCAGGCTGTGCCCGGAAAACAGCGCCAGCCGTTCTTTCTCGGGCAGGTCTGACCGGATGTTCGTGTCCAGCACGGTGTGCTTGATAAGTCGCGCAACATGCTTGTCATTGAGCCGCGCCTCCAACGCGCGCTTGCCGTCGCGCGAGGTCCGGACAAAGACCGGCCCGTAGTTGATCTTCGAGAAGTGCAGCCATTGTTCCAGCGCATGAACGGGACAGGTCTGATCTGATGAGCCGCGCCCGATTTCAACCTCGCGCCAGCCGGTCTTGGCGTTTAGGGTGAGCAGGGTGCCTTTGTCGAAGATCTCGATCCAGCCGCCGCTGTCCGGCGTGTCGTCCTTGTGCACGTCGAGGCTGACAATTTCCGAGCGCCGGAGGCCGCCAGCATAGCCCAAGAGCAGGATCGCCCGATCCCGTATGCCGCGCAGGTCGAAGGGCAGGGTGGCGACCATCGCACGAATGTCCCCGGCCAGAATCGCCTCCTTCTGCACCGGCGGGCGCGCATGCTTGCGTTTGATGCCGGCCAGCACCGTGGCGATGTGGCGGTTCTTGCGATCAAGGGCGAACCCGCGCTGCGCATAGTTCCAGGCGAGGCCGGAGAGGCGTCGGTCAATTGTCGAGACGGACAGGGCAGGCGAGCGGGCTGAACCGGACGCCAGATCCGCAAGGTAAAGCCCGATCATCTCTGGTGATGGAGGCAGCGGCTCCGCGCCCTTCATACGACACCAACGCGCGAAATGCGCCCAATCCTTCGCGTAGGCCGTCAGCGTGTTGTCGGACGCTGCAGCCCGGGCATAGTCGCTGGCGGTGTCGACCAGCCGGTCGAGGCTGCCAGACCCAGCGACATGAGAGGGTAAGGAGATCGTGTCAGACGGTTCTTGTTCCGGTGAAGCGCCTGAAGTATACTCTTTATTCATACGCATCTTTCAGGAGGTTGATATGGGTCGCGTGAAAGTCAATCTGACGCTGGACGCCGACGTCGCTGAAACTGCACGGTCGCTTGGCCTTAACATGTCGCGCCTTGCCGAAGCGGCGATTATCGAGGCAGCGAAGGTCGAGCGTAATCGCCTTTGGCGAGCAGAAAACCAGCCCGCAATCAACGCCTATGCCGAGGAGATCGCCAAAGAAGGTCTGCCCCTCGCGGGCTATCGCAGCTTCTGAAGCGAGAACGGGATGGCGCAGTTCGATCTTTATCGCCTCAACGGCGGGCAGCTTGTCGTGGATCTTCAAACCGATCTGATCGGAATCGACTCGTCGCGTATTGTCGCCCCTTTGCGAGAGGTGGGACGTTATGCGGCCTTCCCCGGCCTCACCCCGACGGTCGAACACAATGGGTCGACGTGGATTGTCAGGGTTCAGGAGCTTGCCGCTGTTCCTGGCGCTGAATTGCGAGATTGGGTTGGGTCTTTGGCCGTTCATCGCGACGCCTTGAAGCGCGCGTTGGACATCCTGATTGACGGTGTGTGATCCAGACCCAAAGGAAGGAAGGCTTAAAGCCTCGCTGCTGGGATGATCTCTCTCGTTGTCCTCGTTG
>JAWLEL010000274.1:0-4083 GCA_041686165.1 Lentibacter sp. | reverse complement strand
GATGGTCTATCCGATGATGGTCGGGGTGGACCCGTCGAGCCTGCGCGGCGTGCTCAAGCAGCCCAAGGGGCTGGCGATCACCCTGACGGTCAACTGGCTGATCAAGCCGTTCACCATGGCGGCGCTCGGCGTTCTCTTCTTCGAAGTGGTCTTTGCCGATCTGATCGCGCCAGCGGATGCGCAACAATATATCGCGGGGCTGATCCTGCTGGGGGCGGCGCCCTGCACGGCGATGGTCTTCGTGTGGTCGCAGCTCACGCGCGGCGATGAGAGCTACACGCTTGTGCAGGTCTCGGTGAATGATGTCGTGATGGTTTTCGCCTTTGCGCCGCTGGTCGCCTTCCTGCTGGGGGTGACGGATATCGTGGTGCCCTGGGAGACGCTGGTGCTCTCCGTCGTGCTCTTCGTGGCCCTGCCGCTGGCGGCGGGGCTCTGGACGCGCGCGCACCTTGCAAGCGCGGCGCGGATCGAGGCGTTCCAGGCCCGCGTGAAGCCCTGGTCGATCATCGGGCTGATCGCGACGGTGGTGATCCTCTTCGGTCTGCAAGGGCAGGTCATTCTCGACCGTCCGCTGATCATCGTCCTGATCGCCGTGCCGATCCTGCTGCAATCCTACGGGATTTTCGCGCTCGCCTACGCGGCGGCTTTCGCGCTCAGGGTGCCGCACAGGATCGCCGCGCCCTGCGCGCTGATCGGCACGTCGAACTTCTTCGAGCTGGCCGTGGCCGTGGCGATCAGCCTTTTCGGGCTCAATTCCGGCGCGGCGCTGGCGACGGTCGTGGGCGTTCTGGTCGAGGTGCCGGTGATGCTCTCGCTCGTGGCCTTCGCCAACCGCACGCGGGGGCGGTTCGCGGCGCGCGGGGTGTGAGGGTTCCATTTGTATGGTCAAGATGCGCCGAAGGCTATTATCTCGACGATCGGCAATTTCACGCGTCGGGGCCGGAATAGCACCGAAGGTGCCCGGCCCCTCGCCAGACCGCCCGCACGGGCTGGCGAGTGGCGAAGCTTGGCGCATTGCTCAGATCTCTTTCGGATTTGGCTGGCATAAAGTGCTGCCTCCCCTCCGTCGGATCGCCATCCCGCGGTCTGGCGAGGGGCCGCGCGGCGCGCCTGCATGTCCGCTAGGCCAACAAGCCTGCGCGCTCACTCCTTCGCTGCCAGCTCCGTGAGCTTGAGGCACATCTGCGTGGCCGTGGCCATGTCCTGAACCGAGATATATTCGAGCGGGCCGTGCAGCTCCTGCTGGCCGGTGAAGATATTGGGGCAGGGCACGCCCAGCTCGGTGAGGCGCGAGCCGTCGGTGCCGCCGCGGATGGGCGTCGAGACCGGTTCGAGCCCGACCGCCTTGGCCGCCTGCGTGGCCAGCTCGACGGGCGTCATGTCCTTCTCGAGCCAGTAGCGCATGTTGCGATACTGGGGCGTGATCTCGCAGGCCACTTGCGCGCGCGGCTCCGTCGCCGCGACCGTTTCGCAGACCCGGCGCAGCAGCGTGCCCTTGGCGGCGAGCCCGTCAAGCTCGAAGTCGCGCAGGATGAAGGTGAGCGTGGCTTCTGCGGCGTTTCCGACAAGATCGGTCACCATGATGAAGCCGTCACGATCCTGCGAGGTGTCGGGCGTCGTATGGGCCTTGGGCAAGGTGTCGATGATCTTGGCGGCAAGGTGCAGCGCGTTGACCATCGTGCCATGGGCCGTGCCGGGGTGAATCGACACGCCGGTGACATGGACCTTGGCCTGATCCGCCGAGAAGCTCTCGTAGTCGATATTGCCGACCGCGCCGCCATCGAAGGTATAGGCGAAATCGGCACCGAGATCCTTGGGCAGCTCGGGATGCACGCCCCGGCCGATCTCTTCATCGGGCAGGAAGGCAAGGCGCAGGCGCGGGCGCGGCAGGCCGCTCGCGATGATATGGCGCGCGGCGGTCATGACGATGGCCACGCCCGACTTGTCATCGGCGCCCAGCAGCGTCGTGCCCGAAGCGGTGACGATGTCATGGCCCTGCTTGGTGGCAAGATAGGGGCAGGCTTCGGGGCTGAGCGTGAGGGCCGCGTTGTCTGGAAAGGAAATGTCGCCGCCATTGTAACTGCGGATGACACGCGGCTTGACGCCGGAGGCGTGAAACTGCGGGGCGGTGTCCACATGGGCCGAGAGGCCGAGCGTGTGGGGTGCATCGCTGTCCTTGGCGGGGATCGTGGCGAGAAGCGCGCCATAGTCCGTGAGCGTGATGTCCTCGGCCCCGATCTCCTCGAGCTCCTTTTGCAGAAGGTGCTGCATGTCGAGCTGGATCGCCGTGCTCGGGCTGGTGGGGCTGTCCGCGTCGGACTGGCTGTCGATCTTGCAATAGCGGACGAGCCGCTCTTCCAGCTCGGTGTCGAATTCGGTGCGCATGATGGAATATCCTGTTTTCGGAGTTGCCGGTTGATCACCGGCGGATTGGGAGCATGATGAAGCGCGAGGCGGGGCTAGAACGTGTCGCCGCCGCCTTGCTGCCAGGGCTTCACCAGGTTGCCGAAGCGGGTGAACTGGCTTTCGAAGCTCAGCTCGACCGTGCCGATGGGGCCGTGACGCTGCTTGCCGATGATCACCTCGGCCTTGCCGTGCAGGCGGCTCATCTGGTCCTGCCATTCGGCCATCTTGTCAAGCTCGTGATCGGAGGGCTTCTCGCGCTCGACGTAGTATTCCTCGCGGAAGACGAACATGACCACGTCGGCGTCCTGCTCGATCGAGCCGCTCTCGCGCAGGTCCGAAAGCTGGGGGCGCTTGTCGTCGCGGCTCTCGACCTGTCGCGAGAGCTGCGAGAGGGCGATGACGGGGATGTTCAGCTCCTTGGCGATGGCCTTGAGGCCCATGGAAATCTCGCCGATTTCCTGCACCCGGTTCTCGGAGGTGCCGCGCACGAGCTGAAGGTAATCGACGATAAGCACATCGAGCCCATGCGTCCGTTTGAGGCGGCGGGCGCGGGCGGCGAGCTGGGCGATGGGGATGGCGGCGGTATCGTCGATGAAGAGCGGGCAGGCTTCGAGCTCCTTGGCGGCATCGACGAAGCGGCGGAACTCGCCTTCGTCGAGATCGCCCTGGCGAATCTTGTGCGAGCTGATCTCGGAGGCTTCCGCGAGGATCCGCCCGGCGAGCTGCTCGGCGCTCATCTCGAGGCTGAAGAACCCGACGACACCGCCATCGACCGCGCCTTCCGCCCCGTCGGGGAGCTTGCCGCGCTTGTAGGTCTTGGCGACATTGAAGGCGATGTTGGTGGCCAGCGACGTCTTGCCCATGGAGGGGCGCCCCGCGAGAATGAGCAGGTCGGACTTGTGCAGACCGCCGAGCATCTTGTCCATGTCGGCAAGCCCGGTGGAGACGCCCGCGAGACCGCCATCGCGCTGATAGGCGGCATTCGCGACATTAACTGCGTCGGTTACGGCTTTGAGAAAGCTTTGGAAACCTGTTTCGGACTGACCTTGCTCTGCAAGCAGGTAAAGCTTCTGCTCTGCTTCCACGATCTGTTCTTTCGGCTCGGAATCGATCTCGACCCTGGCCGCCTTGGAGCTGATCTCCTGGCCGAGCTCGATGAGATCGCGGCGCACGGCGAGATCGTAGATCATCTGGGCATAGTCGCGCACGGCGAAGGCCGATATGGCCGCGCCCGCGAGACGGGCGAGATAGGCGGGGCCGCCAAGCTCCTTGAGCCCCTCGTCCTCCTCGAAGAAGGCCTTCAGCGTGACCGGCGAGGCGAGGTTGTTCTTGGAGATCCGCGACGCGGCGGTTTCGAAGATCCGCGCATGAACGGGATCGTAGAAGTGATGCGGCTTGAGGATGCTGGCGATCTTGTCGTAGACATCGTTGTTGGTCAGGAGCGCGCCGAGGAGCTGTTGTTCGGCCTCGATCGAATGGGGCATCGTCTCGGGCGAGGAGACTTCCGCGCCGGTCGGATTGAAGACTGTAACCTCGTTCATCTCGTTGCCCCTCTGACGGCCTTGCCTGTGCCTTTCACCTGTCATAGCGGCAGGCGGTGGCCAATCTCAATCTGGAAAACCTGTGGAGAACTGCGTTTCCACAGATTACCGCAAGATGTGGATGATCTCAAGGGCG
>JAWLEL010000273.1:0-4088 GCA_041686165.1 Lentibacter sp. | reverse complement strand
AAAATCGCGATTTCTGAACCGGCCCCCGCCCTTTCTTCTTGCTCGAAATATCCCGGGGAGCTCGAGGGGCTGGCCCCTCGATCTTCTACCTGCAATCCGCGCGCCGCAGTTTCAAATCACCCTGCCGCCCCGGGCGCGGGGTGGGCGGGTGGGCGCGCCCGGGGCGGCAGGTCACACCCATTTCGCCAGCGGCGGCAGGCTCATCAGAACGGCGTTTGCGTCATGTCCCGTCTCAAGGCCGAATTTCGTCCCGCGATCATAGACGAGATTGTATTCCGCATAGAGCCCGCGATGCACGAGCTGCGCATCGCGGTCCGCCGCGTCCCAGCCCTGCGTCATGCGCGTCTCGGCCAGTGGCAGGAACGCAGGCAGGAACGCCCGCCCGACGTCCTGGATCAGCGCGAAATCCGCCTCCCAGTCACCGCTGTTGTGATCGTCGAGGAAGATGCCCCCCACGCCCCGCGCGCGGCCCCGGTGCGGGATGAAGAAATACTCGTCCGCCCAGGCCTTGAGCCTGGGATAATGCGCCCTGTCATGCCGGTCGAGATGCTCTTGCTGAACGCTGTGAAAATGCGTCGTATCCTCATCGTATTCGATGCAGGGGTTGAGATCCGAGCCGCCCCCGAACCACCAGCCATGCGGCGTCCAGAACATCCGCGTGTTCATGTGCACCGCGGGTGCATGCGGGTTCTGCATATGGGCCACGAGACTGATCCCGCTCGCCCAGAAGCGTGGATCGTCCGTCATGCCCGGCATGCCCTTGCGCGCCATCATCGCGGCCTGCGCCCGCTCACCGAGCGTGCCATAGACCTCCGAGACATTCACGCCCACCTTCTCGAAGACACGGCCCCCGCGCATCACACTCATCAGCCCGCCGCCCGCGTCGGACCCGTCGTCCGACTTGCGCTGCGTCTCACTGACCTCGAAGCGCCCGGCGGCGCCTGCGCCACCGTGCATGTCTTCCAGCCCTTCGAAAGCCGCCACGATCTCGTCGCGCAGCTCGCGGAACCACGCGCTCGCGCGCGCCTTCTCGTCCTTCATCTCGCTCATCCGAGCCTCCTAATGCGCCGGAGCCGTCACGGGGTCGAGCAGTGTGCGGCCACCGTCGACGGTCAGGATCTGCCCGGTGATGAAGCCCGACCCGTCCGAGGCCAGGAACTGCACCACCTCGGCCAGCTCCCGCGGGCTGGCGATCCGCCCCAGCGGCGTACCGTTCTCGATCACATCGCGAAAATCGGGGCTTTCCTTCAGCTTGTCCTTCAGACTCGCGCTCATCACCGACCCCATGGACACTGCATTCACGCGGATGCGCTTGGGCGCCAGCACCACGGCCAGAGAGCGCGTCATCTGCTCGAGCGCGGCATTGGAAATCGACAGCGCCATCAACTCGGGATGCGCCCGCCGCGACAGGATCGACGACAGGTTGATGATCGAGCCGACAGGGCCGTCGCCATTCGCGTCTTCCGCCTGCTTGATCATGCGTTTGGCGATGAGCTGACTGAGCCGCAGCGAGGCCATCAGGTTCTGCTCCAGCGCCAGCTCGACCGCATCGTCATCAGGGTTGAGCGGATCCGAACGCAGCACCTGCCGCGAGGCATTGACGAGGATGTCGACACGGTCGAAGGCATCGAGCGTCGCCGAGAGCAGATTGGCGATCGCCAGCCTCTCGCGCAGATCGCCCGAGAAGGCACGGAAATTGCTGTCTTCGCCCGGCTCGCCAACCTCCTTGGCGAGACGCTCGCCATCCATGTCGGCGAACATCACGTTCGCGCCCTTGTCGACGAAATGCCGTGCAATCGCGAGACCGACCCCGTTGGCCGCTCCTGTCACGATTGCTGTCTTCCCGCTGATCGAAAGCGACATGACACTCTCCTTCGCTTGATTCCCGATCGGTCCGAAGACCAGACCTAGCGCAAAAGCTCAGCGCTTGCGAGATGGCTTCGCCGCGTGAAGCAGCTTGAACCGTCCGTTGCCGCCAAACTCCTCGACACGCCCGAAATGCGCGCGCAGAGTTTCCTCGTAGGGCAGGTGCCTGTTGGCGACCATCCACAAGTGCCCCGTCGGCTTGAGCGCCGCGGCAGCATTGGCGATAAACGCCTGCCCCAGTTCCGGCACACCCTTGCGCCCGGCATGAAACGGCGGGTTCATCACCACCGCGTCGAGCGAGGCGCGCGGGCTCCAGCGCGTCGCGTCATCCCAGTGAAACTGCGCGCGTGGATCGGGAATGTTGACCTTCGCACAGCCCAGCGCAGCGTGGCTCGCTTCAATGACGTGTAGAGCCTCGACGCCGCCCCGCTCCAGCACGCTCCGCGAAAGATAGCCCCAGCCCGCGCCGAAATCCGCGACCTCCGCGCCCAGTTTCTCCGGCAGGGCCTCGGCCAGAAGCCGCGAGCCCTCGTCCGCCTTCTCCGCTGAAAACACGCCCGGTACGGTATGAAACCCGTCCACGTTCGACCCGCCCGCGCCGGCCAGGCGCCAGTCGTCATGGCTGCCCTCCGGCAGGGTGCATTCGAAAAGCTTGCCGTGCGCCTTGGAAAAAGCCGCCCCGCAAATGCCGCGTTTCTTCAGCTCCTTGAGGTGGCTTTCCGTGCCATCTGTTTTCTGCCCGTCAACGATGATCCGGCCGCCCGCCGCCTCGGCAGCGCGGGCAAACAGGACGCGCCCTTCAAGCCGCCCGCGCGGCACGAAGACAAGCGCCCCCGCAGCCCCGGCAGGCATCTCCTGCGTCACATCGAAGCCCTGCGCCGCGTAACGCCGCGCCTCCACGATGTCATCAACGCAAAGCATGAGCCGCTCGGCCGGTAGCCCCGCAAGGCTCTGCCCGCGCGCGCCGAACACGGCGATCGCGCCGCTGGTCGGCAGGCTCACATGCTCTGCCTCGAGGGCCAGGGAAAGTCTGGTATCCATCCGGGGTCCATTGGCGAGGCCGCGGCCTCACTCCTTTTCCATGGTGCATTGAAGAGGATGCTGATGCTGCCGCGCCGCATCCATCACCTGTGTCACTTTGGTCTCGGCGATCTCGTGGCTGAACACGCCCACGACGGCCACACCCTTCTTGTGCACCGTCAGCATGATCTCGAAGGCCTGCGCGTGGTTCATTCCGAAAAAGCGCTCGAGAACATGCACGACGAATTCCATCGGAGTATAATCATCATTGAGCAGCAACACCTTGTAGAGCGGCGGCCGCTTCGTCCTGGGCTTGGTCTTGGTGATGACCGAGGCGTCGCCGTCGCCCCCGTCATCGCTCTCGTCCTCGCCCGACATGATGAAGATCTGTTCCAGCATCGCTCTCATTCGTCGCTTGCCCCCGAACCCTCTATATAGCCGCTCAGTCTCGGGTGAAAAGGGGGGCGGCTCGCCCGGCTCTGAAAACCCTGACCTCCTGCCGCGCCAACTCGGCCTGCACATCGGACATGTTCACCTCGCGCAGCCCCCTGCCAGACCTGACCGAAATCGCCGCAGCCACGCCGGCGCCCTGCCCCGCGGCCGTGCAACAGGCCATGTTGCGCGTTGCCGCATCGAGCGATAGGGCACCTGCATGTAGCGCCCCATGGTGGGCAGGATGAGAATGCCGTCGCCGTCGATGAACTCGGGGAAGATGCCCACGCTGTCTTCGAACCGCCCCTGCCCGCGCACGTCGGCCTCGGTCATGTTGCAGGCCGCGTCGATCTTGCGGGTGTCCCTGATTCCGATGCTCATGCCAAAATTCCCGAGCCGCGCGTCCTCGCAACCCGGCGTGTGGCGGCGCAACACATCCATCGCCTGCTTGCGCCCCTCCACTTCGAAATGCGTCAGGCTATCGGGGTCAACATAGTCGCTGCCCGCCAGATGCAGAAGGGTCATATTGATCATCTCGTCGCTGTCATGCACCCCTTCCAGCGGCGTCTTGACACAGGGCGCCCAGCCCGGTGAGCAATGTCCGCATCTCCCGTCGTGTCGATCACCCGCTCGGCAAGGATCGCGTCACGGCCCGTCTTGCTCTCGACGATCACCCCGGCGGTCGCATCCCCCTCCATCACGGGCGCCACGAAGGCGCGATGCAGCATCCCCCGGATGCCCGCCTCCTCGACAAGCCACTCAGCCACGAG
>JAWLEL010000011.1:0-18107 GCA_041686165.1 Lentibacter sp. | reverse complement strand
TCGCGGCCCGTGGCGAGGCCGTAGAGGAAGCCGGCGGCGAACTGGTCGCCCGCGCCCGTGGCATCGACCGGGGTGATCTTGGTCACGGGAATGTCGGTGCGTTCGCCCTCGCGGAGGATCGTCACGCCATCGCCGGAGCGGGTGCAGACGACGAGCGGACAGGCCTCGGCAACGCGGGCCAGGTCGGCTTCGAGATCATCGTTCTGGTAGAGCGAGCGGATCTCGGCCTCGTTGCCGATCACGTAGTCCATCTCGTTCTCGATCAGGTCGAGGAAATCGGCACGGTGACGCTCGACGCAGAAGGGATCGGAAATGGCGATCCCGGCCTGTCCACCCGCCGCGCGGCATGTTCGCGCAGCCTTGAGGAAGGCTTCCTTGCCCTTGTCCTTGTCGAAAAGATACCCCTCGAGAAAGACGATCTCGGCCTGCGCAGCAACGCTTTCATCCACATCATCGGGGCCAAGCTCGGCGGAGATCCCGAGATAGGTGTTCATCGACCGCTCGCCATCGGGCGAGACGAAGATCATCGAACGTGACGTGGGCAGCTCGCCGCCCGGCACCGGCGCATTGACGAAATCGGTCCCGTCCTTCTCCATGGCCCCGGCATAGAAACGGCCCAGCGCATCGTCATGCACCCGCCCGATGAACCCTGTCGGCAGGCCCAGCGCGCCGACACCCGCGACCGTGTTGGCCACGGAGCCGCCGGGCGTTTCGACACGCTCCTGCATCGCGGCGTAGAGAAGCTGCGCACGATCCGTCTCGATCAGCTGCATGATGCCCTTCTCGATCCCCATCTGTTCAAGGAAGACATCCTCGCATTGCGTGATCACATCGACGACGGCATTTCCGATTCCGACGATCTTGTAGGTCTTTGTCATAGGTTCTTCTCTTCGAATTGGCAGAGGTCACGGATAAGGCAGGTGGCGCACAGGGGCTTGCGCGCCTTGCAGTGATAGCGGCCATGCAGGATCAGCCAGTGATGGGCATGCTGCTGGAACTCGGCCGGGACATTGTCCTCGATGGCGCGCTCGACGGCGTTGACGTCCTTGCCGGGCGCGATTCCTGTCCTGTTGCCGACACGGAAGATATGCGTGTCCACCGCCTGTGCAGGCTGCTTCCACCACATGTTGAGGACGACATTGGCCGTCTTGCGCCCCACGCCGGGCAGCGCCTGGAGCGCGGCGCGGCTGGAGGGCACTTCGCCGCCGTAATCCTCGGCGAGGATCCGGGACAGCTTCATCACGTTCCTGGCCTTGTTGCGGTAAAGACCGATCGTCTTGATGTGCTCGATCAGCCCCTCTTCGCCCAGCTCCAGCATCTTCTCGGGCGTATCGGCGATCTTGAACAGCTCTTTCGTGGCCTTGTTGACGCCTGCATCCGTGGCCTGCGCCGAAAGCGCGACCGCAACGACAAGCGTATAGGCGTTCACGTGGTCAAGCTCGCCCCTGGGCTCAGGCTCGGCCTCGCGAAACCGCGTGAAAATCTCTTTGATCGTGTGATAATCGAGCTGTTTGGCCATGAAGACAGCCTATGCCTTCCCGGAGCGGGAAGAGCAAGGGAGCGGCGACCTGCCGCTCCCCGGTTTTTCGCAAGAGACGTGGCTCAGAACGACCAGACGACAGTGTCGTCAGCCATCATTGCCGCGGCCATGGCCGGGGGTTTTGCCACGGTAACACCGTCCATCAGAACGGACGCATCAGCGTCTTTGCCGGGCAGGTAGATCGCACAAACCTCGACTTTGGCCCCGTTCTCCATCGCGGCCTTCAGAAGCGATTGAGGGCTTGCGCCCATGGGCGGCTGACCTGCTGTGGCGCTTTCCGGAGCATCCGAGAGCGCGATATCGCCCGCCGGGCCGCAAAGAAGGATATGAGCCTCGTGCCCCTTGGCCTGGGCCTGGTTTGTCAGAACCATGGACATGAGCTGCACTTGTGGCTCGCCCGATGTGACAACCGTGACCAATGCTTCGGGTTCGCTCGCGAGAGCCGCGGTCGAAACGGCGGATGCGAGTGTGGTGGCAATGAGAAGTTTCTTCATGGAAGGCTCCAATATGGGGTTTTGCGCGTTTCCCGGAAAACATATGCGAAATAACATATGTGAAAAATGTGCCATCCTGTCACGCCCATTGGATTGATGCGGGGAATCAACCGCGCAATCCGCAAGAAGCGGGTCGCTTCGCGCGGGGGCCGGCGCTAGGATTTGCCCAAGGAGACAGGCCATGAACGTGCAACCACCCGAAAGCGGATACCACTACCAGATGATGCGGCGCGCGCTCGATGTGATCGACGCCAGAGCGGCGCCGATCTCGCTGGAGGCGCTGGCCGCCGAAATGAACATGAGCGCGGCGCATTTCCAGCGGATCTTCTCGGCCTGGGTCGGTGTCAGCCCGAAACGCTATCAGCAGTATTTGCAGCTCGGCCATGCCAAGACACTGCTCGAGGAGCGATTCACCACGCTCGAAACGGCACATTCCGTCGGGCTCTCCGGCGCCGGGCGGCTGCACGATCTCTTCCTGCGCTGGGAGGCGATGAGCCCGGGCGAGTTCGCCCGCAAGGGCGAAGGGCTGGTGATCTCCCATGGCCGGTTCGAGACCCCTTTCGGCGAGGTGCTCGTCATGGGCACGCCGAAGGGCATTTGCGGTATGGGCTTCTCGGAGGAGTGCGGGCGGCAAGCGACGTTCGACGATCTGGCAGGCCGCTGGCCGGCGGCGGTGTTTCGCGAAGCACCCGAAGCTCTGGAGCCCTGGGTGAACGCGGCTGTCAGCCAGAAAGGCGAGAGCGCGCTGCATCTCATCGGGGCGCCCTTCCAGATCAAGGTCTGGGAGGCCTTGCTTCAGGTGCCCTCCGGCCACGTGACCACCTATTCGGAGATCGCGAATGCCATCGGTCATCCGAAGGCCGTGCGTGCCGTCGGCACGGCCGTGGGGCGCAACCCGGTTTCCTGGCTCATCCCGTGTCACCGCGCGCTGCGCAAGTCCGGCGCGCTGGGAGGATATCACTGGGGCCTGCCCGTCAAGCGCGCGCTGCTGGCCTGGGAAAGTGCGCGGGAAGATGCCGAGTGACGCATTCAAAAAGCCTTTCCCCCTTGGGGTGACGCGCTCATGCTATATATTGAGACTATAAGCCGCACATTTGCGGCATGAAGGATAACGAGGCAGATATGACCATTAGAAAGACACTCATCGGCGCGGGTTGTGCGCTATCGGTTCTCACCGTTTCGGCCTGCACGGAAGGCAGCATCGTCGACCCGAACGATCCAAACCGCAAGACCAAGGAAGGTGCCATGCTGGGCGCCGCGGCCGGGGCCCTCCTCGGAGCCGCGACAAGCGGAGACAGCAAGAGAGGCGCCCTGAAAGGCGCGATCGTCGGCGCGGGTGTCGGTGGCATCGGCGGGGCGCTGCTCGACAAGCAGGAGGCCGATCTGCGCGAGAATCTCGGCGATGGCGCAACCATCAAGAACACCGGCGACCGGCTCATCGTGACCATGCCGCAGGACATTCTCTTCGACACCGACAGCGCCTCTCTGCGCCCCGATCTCACGCGTGATATCCGCACCGTCGCGGCCAGCCTCCGGGACTATCCCGAAACGCGCGTTCAGGTCGTCGGGCACACGGACAACACGGGCGATGCGGGCTACAACCAGTCGCTGTCACTGCGCCGTGCGCAGGCTGTGACGGCCACGCTGGCCAACGAGGGCGTGCGCTCGTCGAGACTCAGTGCAATCGGGATGGGCGAAGACGATCCCGTCGCCAGCAATCTCAACACTCAAGGCCGCCAGCTTAACCGCCGCGTCGAGATCGTCATCGTTCCGACGGAATAACCCGCCCTGCAATGACATTCCAAGGCCCGCCCCGGCAACCGGGCGGGCCTTTTTCATTGCGCACAGGACATGTGCGCCTTCGCGGATTGCAGCCACCTGGCGGCGCGGCTAGCTTCGCGGCGAAACACTCAAGGAGACCGGAATGGCGAAACTCAAGATACTCGGGATCGCGGGCGCCCTGCGCTCAGGCTCGACCAACAAGCTTCTGATGCGAGAAGCGGCCCGGCTGCTCGGAGACGTCGAGCTGACCGAAGCGGACCTGAACCTGCCGCTCTACGACGGCGATCTCGAAGAGCGCGCAGGAGTTCCGGACGAGGTTCGGCGCATGGGAGAGCAGATCAGCCAGGCGGACGCGGTCATCATCTCCACGCCGGAATACAACAAGGGAATTACCGGCGTGATGAAGAACGCGCTTGATTGGGTGAGCCGCGTCGAGGGGAACCCCTGGGACGGGAAACCCGTCGCCATCATGTCCGCCGCCGCCGGGCGCGCAGGCGGGGAGCGCAGCCAGCTGATGCTGCGCGAGTGCATCCTGCCCTTCTCGCCAAGGCTTGTCTTCGGTCCCGAGATCGCCGTGCATGCGAGCTTTGAAGCCTTTGACGAGAAGGGCGAGCTGAAGGGCGAGCTTTATTCAAAGAACCTTTCGGCGCTCATGGACAAGCTTCGCGCAATGATCTGATTTCGGATTGCGCTGCGCGCAATCCGACCCGTGCGAGAGGGGCTGGCCCCTCTCGCGCTCTCCCCAGGATATTTTCGGCAAGAAGAAAGGGGCGAGGCTTCAGAGCACCTTGATGACGTCCTTGTCGATGCTCAGGACATAGCCGCGGCGGGCGATGTTCCTGATGAGAAGTTCCGAGACAAGCTGGTTGCCCAGCGCATCGCGCAGGCGCTTGATCCGCGTCGCCCCGGCGGCTTCCTCGCAGTCGGCGGCGGAGCGCCCCGAGATGACCGCCTCGATCTCGGAGCCGCTGAGCACATCATTGTCCATGCGCGCCTCGGCCAGAACCGAGAGCGTTTCCATCGCCGCGGGTGTCAGCGTGAAGCCCATATCATTGAGATAGACGGCGTTTTCCTCCCGGCTGATCAGCAGGGACTTGACCTGGATGCCGGAGCGCTCGATCGCGGCCATGCGGCGCGAGAAGGCGCTGAGCAGCACGAGAAAGACGAAGGCCGCGATGAGCATGGCCGCCGCAAAGACCAGCAAGACGAAGATCACCATGCGATAGCTTGTCAGCGTGTCGGCGAAGGCGGTGCCCGACTGCGCCAGGATTTCCAGAAGCTTGATCTCCGCCCGGTCGGTCAGATCGTCATTCTCGATGAAGATCTGCTCGACCCGCGCGTTGAAGGCGTTGGCATCGGGCAGCGTCAGGAAGAGCACGACGGCCGCCACCACGAGTATGAGCACGATGGCCGCGATACCGAGAAGGACAAGACGCGGCGGGCCGCTGCGCGCCTCAGAACCGAAGGAAGAATTGTCCGGCACTCTCTTTCCTTTCTGCGAGACCGGCCTCGTCGAAGACCGACAGGACATTGAGCAGCACCCAGCCCCCGGAGGCAAGACGCGGCTGCAATTCTGCGCGGGCCGCTTGCGCGCTGCAGGCACCACTGACGCTGGCGACACCATAGTGCAGCTTGAGCGGGTCGTCGCGCTTTGCCTTGTAATCAGCATAGCACTCCGCAGTGGCGGGCGCAGCCGTCAGCAGGGCGAGGGCGGCGGATATGAGAAGAGCGTGTTTCATGCCGCTGACTCTGCGCTTTTCGCAGGCGCTATTCAATATCCCCGCGCGCCGGGGCGCTGTTATCCGATAGCAGCCGGGCGATATTGTTTGTCTCGCCGGGGCTGGCGCAGGTTTTCCAAATCGCGATGGCTTCACGCCGAAGCCGCCGCCGCAGAATTGGAAAAAGGAGAGGACATACCATGTCAGCCAGGTTCATCGCCGCCGTGCTCAGCGCGGCCCTGACCATAACCACCGTCACAGCCACCGCAAGCGACGCCCGCGAGCACCGACGGGACAACCAGAAGGCCGAAGCGGCCCTCGGCATCGCGGCGCTGATCGCCCTTGGGCTGATCATCGCGGACAAGAAAGACGATGACGGCGGCCATGTCACGCGCCCCCGTCCGCCGCGTCCCGATCCCCGGCCAAGGCGGGTTGGACGCTATGAGCTGCCCGCCGAGTGCCTGAAACGGATCGAGACGCGCAATGGCATGCGCAGGATATTCGCGAAGCGCTGCCTGCAACGGAATTATCACTGGGTCAACCGGCTGCCCAAGGAGTGCCGCGTGCGCGTCCGTGACCGCGCCGGCCACAAGCGCAACAGGGGTTTCGCCGCCTGGTGCCTGAAGCGGCACGGCTACCGCCTGGCGCGTTGGTAAGGGCCGCAGAGCCATGAGCCGCTTGAACAGGGCTTGCCATATCTGTCAGAAGATAGTCATGGCAGGCCCTGATCTCTTTTTCGAACGCGCCGCCCTCGAGCGGGGCATGACACGTATCACCGGTATTGACGAAGTCGGACGTGGTCCGCTGGCCGGACCCGTCATGGCCTGCGCCGTCGTGCTTGACCTGACACGGATCCCCGAGGGGCTGAATGACTCGAAAATGCTGACGGTCAAGCGGCGCGCGGCGCTGTGTGATGCGATCGAGGCGGTGGCCGAGGTCAGCTTGGGGGAGGCAAGTGTCGAGGAGATCGACGAGCTGAACATCCTGCGCGCCTCTCACCTCGCCATGGAGCGCGCGGTTGCCGGGCTGCAATCACCCCCTGATCACTGCCTTGTCGACGGCAACATGATCCCGCGCGGGCTGGAGATTTCCGCCGAGGCGATCGTCAAGGGAGACTGCCTTTCCCTGAGCATTTCCGCGGCCTCAATTGTGGCCAAAATCAGGCGAGATCATGTCATGGCGGCACTGGCGCAACACTACCCCGGCTATGGGTGGGAAACGAACGCGGGATATCCCTCGAAAAGCCACAGATTGGCGCTTCAAAATCTCGGTGTGACCCCACACCATAGACGTTCCTTCAAACCGGTCCACAATATCTTGTATCAACAAAAAAATGTAAGTGCCTGATTCAAAAAAGAAATTGACCGCGAATCGCCTCTGACTCATCTTGGTGGCCAACAAGCGAGCGCATAAAGCGCCGGGACAGAGGCAGACAATGAAAACGAAAACCAATGCAAAGAGCGCGGTGTCGCTTCCTTTGAACACCATCCTTGACGGCGATTGCATCGAGGCGATGAACGCGCTTCCCGAGGCATCGGTCGACCTGATCTTCGCGGACCCGCCCTACAACCTCCAGCTCAAGGGCGATCTGCACCGCCCGGACAGCTCGAAGGTGGATGCGGTGGATGACCACTGGGACCAGTTCGACAGTTTCAAGGTCTATGACCAGTTCACGCGCGCCTGGCTCAAGGCGGCGCGACGGCTCCTGAAACCCCATGGCGCGATCTGGGTGATCGGCTCCTATCACAACGTCTTCCGCATGGGCGCCGAGCTTCAGAACCAGGGATTCTGGATCCTCAACGACGTGGTCTGGCGCAAATCGAACCCGATGCCCAACTTCCGCGGCAAGCGCTTCACCAACGCCCATGAGACAATGATCTGGGCCAGCAAGGAAGAGGGCGCGAAATATACCTTCAACTACGAGGCGCTCAAGGCGCTGAACGAAGGCATCCAGATGCGCTCCGACTGGGTGATCCCGATCTGCAACGGCGGCGAGCGCCTCAAGGACGACAACGGCGACAAGGCCCATCCGACACAAAAGCCCGAGGCGCTGCTGCACCGCGTGCTGGTCGGCTCGACCAATCCGGGCGACGTGGTGCTCGACCCCTTCTTCGGCACGGGCACGACAGGCGCCGTGGCCAAGATGCTGGGGCGTGACTTCATCGGGATCGAACGCGAGGAGGCCTATCGCAAGGTCGCCGAGACGCGCATCGCCAAGGTGCGCAGGTATGACAAGGCCGCGCTCGAAGTGAGTGCAAGCAAGCGCGCCGAGCCGCGCGTGCCTTTCGGCCAACTCGTGGAGCGCGGGATGCTGCGCCCGGGCGAGAACCTCTACTCGATGAACCAGCGCCACAAGGCCAAGGTGCGCGCCGACGGCACGCTCATCGCCGAAGATGTCAAAGGCTCGATCCACCAGGTCGGCGCGCATCTCGAAGGCGCCCCGAGCTGCAACGGCTGGACCTACTGGTGCATCAAGCGCGACGGCAAGCATGTCCCGATCGACATCTTCCGCCAGCAGATCCGCGCGGAGATGCGCAGCTAGAGACTATTTGACAGAACACCGCCGGTGCCTGTGGCCTGACTCCACGGCACTACACCTTGGCCCCGCGACCCTCCAGGCGCGGGGCCTTTTTTATGGGCGTCTTCGGGCGTCTAGGAGTTTTCGGGCCACTTGCTTTCCAAGCGGAAGGCAGGTTTGCGCCCAGAACGAACATTCCGTTCTCGCCCCCGCGCGAATAGCGCCGAAGGCGCCGCGCGATCGCCAGACCGCCTCCTCGGGCTGGCGATTTGGCAAAGCTGGGAGCCTCGATTGAAACTCTTGCGGATTTGGCAGGCATAAAGCGCCGCTGAACAACCGGCAGATCGCCATCCCGCGGTCTGGCCATCGCGCGGCTTGATCCAACGCCCGCTCAGCACCGCAAATCAGACGCATCCTGTATCCCCCCTACCGAGGCGATGGGTGCGCCCCCCTGTTATACGGCTTCCAATCCGTGACCTCCGGATAATACATCTCCCGCCAGCGGCGCACGCGGGGGTTCATCCGGGCGCGCCAGAGCGGCGGGATCATGGCGAGGGCCGTCATGATCGGGTAGCCGAAGGGAAGCTGCGGGGCTTCGCTCTCCGAGTAGTTTTGCAACAGCGGGAAGCGGCGGTCGGGCTTGTAGTGATGGTCCGAATGGCGCTGAAGGTTGATCAGCAGCCAGTTCGTGGCCTTGTGCGCCGCGTTCCAGCTGTGGTGCGGCTTGACGTGCTCGTATTTGCCGCCGCCGAGATGCTTGCGGGTCAGCCCGTAATGCTCGACATAGTTGGTCAGTTCGAGCTGCCAGATGGCGCTCAATGCCTGCACCACGAAGAGCAAAAGCCCGAGCCAGCCGCCGACGATGAGCGCCAGCAGAAGCATCCCCCCTTGCAGGCCCCAATAGCGCCAATGCGGGTTGCGGCTGTCGCTCCATGGCAGGTCGCGCTTGGCGAGCTTCTCGCGCTCCGCGCGGAAGGCCGAGCCGGGGCCGTCCTTCAGCACGCGGAAGAAATAGCGGTGAAACCCCTCGTTATAGCGCGCCGTCACGGTGTCGCGCGGGGTGCCGACATGGGGGTGATGGACCAGCAGATGCTCGCTGCGGAAATGCGAATAGAGCACCATCGACAGCAGGATATCGGCCAGCCAGCGCTCGGCCCTGTTCTTCTGGTGCATCAGCTCATGGGCGTAGACGATCCCTACCGTCCCGGTGATGACACCCATGCCGAAGAAGAGCACCAGCAGCTCCAGCCAGTTCAGATGCCCCGTGGCCGTGACATACCAGATGATGCCGAAGAGCGTGACGAACTGCACCGGCACCCAGGCCATGACGCCGAGCCGATACCAGACGAGATCTTCCTCGCTTGTCGCCGGGTCGGCATTCTCGAGGTTGAGCCCCGTCAGCGCATCGAGCGCCGAGAAGAACCACCAGGCGATGAGCGGCAGCAGAATCACCGTCCAGCCGCCCTGCACGGCGGTGAACCACGCGAGCGGCACCATCAGGTAGCTCATCCAGAACGGCAGGGCGCGGGAAAACTTGGCGATATCTTGAGCATTGAGCATGTGAGCCTCGGGATCTGAACGGTCTAGGGCAGCGCGGAGAATTCGACGCGGGCAAGATCGAACGCCTTGCGCATGACTGTCGGCAAGGCGGTTGGCGAAAACTCGTGCCTGCTCACAAAATGATAGCCTTCGGCCTTCGCATCAAGGGGAAGTTCGGCCACATGGACCTCAAGCCGCAGGTGAAAATGCGTGAATGTATGGCGCGCCTCGCCCGCAAGTGGCCGCCAGTCCGCGTCGAGCGGCGGCTTTTCAAGCCGTTCCTCGCCCCAGTCCGCGCCGGGCCAGCCGAGCATGCCGCCCAGAAGGCCCTTGTCCGGCCGCCGCTCCATCAGGAAAGCGCCATCGCTGCGCCGGCCGATATAGGCAATGCCGAGACGCGTCGGCTTGGGCTTCTTTGGCTGCTTTCGCGGCAGCTCGGGCGCAAGGCCCGATGCACGCGCCGCACAGGGCGCGCGCCAGGGGCAGATGCCGCAGGCCGGGGCGCGAGGGGTGCAGACCGTCGCGCCGAGGTCCATGACCGCCTGCGCGTAATCCCCGGCGCGGCGCTCCGGCGTGAGCGTCGCGGCATGGGCGCGGAGCGTCTCTTTCGAGCCGGGCAAGGGCGCCTCTACCTCGAAGAGCCGCGCCATGACCCGCTCGACATTGCCGTCAAGCACGGTTTCGGGCGCATCAAAGGCGATCGCGGCGATGGCGGCGGAGGTATAGGGGCCGATGCCGGGAAGCTCCTGCAGCGCCTCGCGCGTTTCGGGAAACCCGCCCATCGCCGCGACCTCTCGCGCGCATTTGAGCAGATTGCGCGCGCGGGCATAATAGCCAAGCCCTGCCCATTCGGCCATGACATCCTCGTCGCGCGCTTCCGCCAGCGCCTCGACCGTGGGCCAGAGCTGCATGAACCGCCCGAAATAGGAGTGAACGGCGGCCACGGTCGTCTGCTGGAGCATGATCTCCGAGAGCCAGACGGCGTAAGGGTCGGGCAAGACGCCCTGCGCACGCTCTGCCGGAGACACGCGCCAGGGCAGATCGCGCGCATGAACATCATACCAGTCCAGCAGATCGGGGGCTTTCACCGGCTCACGCATCTGTCATGCCCATGTTCCATTCGCCCCTGTGCATCCGCGCCTCATGCCGTTAATGTGGCGCGCATGAGCGAGGATGCAAGCCAGATACGCAAGGCGCGCGGATTCAAACGCGCTTCGACGCTGATGAACCAGCGCATCAAGACGGCTGCGCAGTCGCGCGGGTTTGCCGTCTCGCGCCTTCTGACACATTGGGAGGAGATCGCCGGCAAGGAGCTTTCCGCGATCAGCCGACCCGTGGAAGTGAGCTATGGCAAGGGCGGCTTCGGCGCCACGCTCTGCCTGCTGACGACAGGGGCGAACGCGCCTGTCCTGGAAATGCAGAAAGGCAAGCTGCGCGAGCGCGTGAACGCGACCTACGGCTACAATGCCATCTCCTCGATCCGTATCACTCAGACACATGCAACCGGCTTCGCCGAGGGGCACGTGGACTTCGCGCACCGCAAGGATGCCGCAACACAGGCCCCGCCCGACCCGAAGGTGCAGGCCGAGGCGCGCGCCTGTGCAAGCTCGGTGCACGACGCCGGGCTCAGAGACGCCCTTGAAGCCCTGGCCCGAAACGTTCTATCGAAACACAAGAAGCTGAATGGAAAGCGCACAACATGAACAAGACAATGCTTATCGCCGCCGTGGTCATCGCGGTCCTGGCCGTGGCCGGCACCCTCTACTGGACCAACTCGAACAGCACGGCGGAGACCGTCGCAGACGTCGATACCGGGGCTGGTGAAGACCTTCTGGACATCTCGGAAATGACGCTGGGCGAAGAGGATGCGCCGGTCGACGTCATCGAATACGCCTCCTACACATGCTCGCATTGCGGCAATTTCCACAACGACAGCTTCAAGCAGCTCAAGTCGGAATACATCGACACCGGCAAGGTGCATTTCACCTATCGCGAAGTCTATTTTGACGGTGCCGCGCTCTGGGCCAGCCAGCTGGCGCGCTGCGGCGGGGAGGAGAAATTCTTCGGCCTCACCGACCTGATCTACGGCGGCCAGAGCGAATGGATCGGCGAAGGCGACCCCGTGCAGATGGCAGACGGCCTGCGCAAGATCGGGCGGATCGCAGGGCTGGACACGGAAGCGATCGACGCCTGCCTCGAAGATGAACAGATGGCCAAGAGCCTCGCCGCGTGGTTCCAGGAGAACAGCGACGCCGACGAGATCAATTCCACACCGACGTTCCTTGTGAACGGCACCCGCGTGGAAGGGAACAACCCCGGCCGCCTGCGCGAAGTGATCGAAGCCGAACTGGCGGAGTAACCCGCCATGAACGCACCCCTCGAAGGGCTCAAGGTCGTGGAACTGGCCCGTATTCTCGCGGGCCCATGGGCCGGGCAGACCCTGTCGGATCTCGGCGCGGAGGTCATCAAGGTCGAAGCGCCGCAGGGTGACGACACCCGCCAGTGGGGTCCGCCCTTCATCGAGCGCGGCGGCGACAGATCGGCCTCCTATTTCCACAGCTGCAACCGCGGCAAGGCGAGCGTGAGAATCGACTTTCGCACCGAGGAGGGGCAAGCCCGGCTCAAGGAGATCATCAAGGATGCCGACATCCTGATCGAGAATTTCAAACTCGGCGGGCTCGCGAAATACGGGCTCGACTACGAAAGCCTCTCCAAGATCAACCCCGGGCTGATCTACTGCTCGATCACGGGGTTCGGGCAGACGGGGCCCTATGCCCACAGGGCAGGCTATGACTATATCATCCAGGGCATGTCGGGCCTGATGTCGATCACCGGCGAGCCGGACGGCCAGCCCCAGCGCGCGGGGGTGGCGATCACCGATGTGTTCACCGGGGTCTATTCCGTCGCCGGCATCCTCGCGGCGCTCTACCAGCGCGCGCGCACCGGCAAGGGGCAGCATATCGACATGGCGCTGCTCGACGTGGCCGTCTCTGTCACGGCCAACCAGGCGCTGAATTACCTCACCACGGGCACGCCGCCAGGGCGGACGGGAAACTACCACCCCAACCTCACGCCCTACCAGGTTTTCGATTGCGCCGATGGGCATATCATCATCGCCACGGGCAACGACGCGCAATACCGCCGGCTATGCGGCCTGCTGGGCCTTGACTGGATGAAGGAGCATGGCGACTACCTGACCAATGCCGATCGGGTGCGCAACCGCGAGGCGATGATCGCTCACTTGATGGGCGAGACACTCAAGCGCAGCAAGGACGAACTCCTCGCAGGCTGCGAGGCCGAGGGAATCCCCGCCGGACCGATCAACGACATGGCCGAGGTCTTTGCCGACCCGCAGGTCAAGGCACGCGGCATGCAGATGGAGCTCGACGGTGTTCCCAGCGTGCGCGCGCCGTTCGTCTTTTCCGATGCCGAGCTGAAACTGGAACGCCCCTCTCCGAAGCTGGGCGAGGATGATTGACGGTTTCGAATTTCGCTGCGCGAAATCCGATCCGTTGAGGGGGGCCAGCCCCCCTCAAACTCCCCCAAGCGCGTCACCGCAGGTGACCGCGAGACCGGCAGCGTATCGCGAAGCGATGCGCGAGAGGTTGGGATATTTCAGGCAAGAAAAAAGGCTCAGAGCCGCTCGGCGATAAAGGCGGACAGGTCTGCATCCTCCTTGAGCGTGAGGCGGACCGGAAGTGTGAGGACTTCAGAGCGCAGGGCGCGCGGAAGCCGGACCGCATCCTTTTCCGTGGTGACAAGCCGCGCACCATGGCGCCTGGCGTCTGACAGAAGGCGCTGCATGAGAGCCGTGGTGAGCGGCTGGTGATCCGACAGGGCCTCGGCATGGACGATCTCCGCGCCGAGGCTGCGCAGCGTTGCAAAGAACTTCTCGGGATGGCCGATCCCCGCGAAGGCGAGAACCCGTGTGTCCGCCCAGTCCATACCCATCTGGAGCGGCTCCAGTTCACCGTGAAAATGTGGGATGTCCAGATTGGCGGTGAACCCTTGCCGGGCGTCTTCAGGCCCGATGCCCAGCACCGCATCCGCCCGGGACAGGCCCGCCTCGACCGGCTCGCGCAGCGGCCCGGCAGGCAGGCAGCGGCCGTTTCCAAAGCCGCGAGCCGCATCGACAACGATCAGGCTGAAGTCCTTCTTCAAGGACGGGTCCTGAAAGCCGTCATCGAGCACGATGACATCTGCCCCGCCTTTCGCAGCGGCCCGCGCGCCCTCGATGCGGCTCTTTGCGACCCAGACCGGGGCGAAGGCCGCGAGCAGAAGCGGCTCATCGCCCGTTTGCGAGGCGTCGTGCAGGCGCTCGTCGACACGGACGGGCCCCTGCAGGGAGCCGCCGTGGCCACGGCTGACGACATGCGGGGTGAAGCCCATCTCCGACAGCCTCTGGAGCAGGTAGATCACCGTGGGAGTCTTGCCTGTCCCACCGGCGTTGAGATTGCCGACACAGATGACCGGAACAGGGACTGTTTCGCCCTTGCCCGCCGCGAGACGGCGCGCCGTCGCCATGGCATAGAGCCGCCCGAGAGGCGCCAGAAGCAGGGACTGCCACGAGGATTGGCGAAACCAGAATCGCGGGGCCTGCATCACGGGACCTCCAGATGATCGAGCGTATCATGGACCAGGCTCGTGACCCTGTCGGTCACATCCGCGCCCTCCGTGGCGAGCTCCCAGGCGGCCATCGCCATTTTCGCGGCGCGGTCGGGGGCCGAAAGCTGGATGACGGCCGCCGAAAGCGTCTCGACATCCCGCACGATCCGCGCCCCGCCCGCCTGCGCGAAGCGCGAATAGGCGTCCAGATGCTTGCCCACGTTGGGGCCATAGAGGATCGCCGATCCGAGGTTGGCGGCCGCGAAGGGATTGTGGCCACCAAGCCCCGGCGCCAGGGAACACCCCAGCAGACAGAGCGGAGCGGCCCGGAGCCAGAGCCCCATCTCGAAGGGATCTTCCGCAAGCAGAACCTGGGAGGTTTCATCGGACAGACCTTCGAGATCGGACCAGACCGAGAAGCGCAGCCCTTTCTGCTCGAGCGCATCCTTGAAAAGCGGGACTTCCTCCTCGTCGTCCGGCACCAGCAAAAGCAGCAGGCGGTGCGCGGCGCGGCTCGCGTTTCGATGTGCCTCCAGGACGATGCCGAGCTCCTGGGCGCGCAAACAGGCCGCAAGCCAGGTGGGCCTGCTGCTGATGGCTTGCGTCAGATCCGCAAGGTCGTCTTCATTGTGGCCCAGCACGGGAATGCCTTGCTGCAGTCTTCCGGTGATCTGCACATCCTTTTCGTTCACGCCCAGTCGGCGCAGGGCGGCCGCGCCGGCCTGATCGCGCACCAGAAAGGCAGAGAAAGCCTTGAGCGCCCGCCTCTCGAAGAGGCTCGCACCACGCCAGAAAGGCGCGCCAAAGCTCTCAGCCACCGCATCGAGCAGGCACAGGGCAACCCCGCGCCTGTCAGCCTCCGCAATGAGGCCCGGCATCAGCCGCCCCCCGGCCCAAAGGCAGAGCTTCGGGTCGAAACGGGAGAAAAACGTCTCTGTGTCGGCGGATTTGTCGCTGGAGATCACATGCCAGTCGATCCTCGGATCAAGCCCGTCGGGGCGCGGCACCCGGCCATCGGAGGTTATCAGGCAGCGCAGGCCTGTCCGCTCGACAGAGATCCCCCGGCGCAGCTGGAGGAAAGCCGGAACATGCGATTCTTCGGTCGCGTGAAACCACAGATCGATCTGCCTTGGCGCAGTTTTCGCCTTGGCGCGCGCCGTGGCCGCGGGCGCGCTGCGTGAAATCAGGCTTTTCAAGGCGGGTTTCACTCTGTGTCAGCCCGCAAATGAGGAAGGCGCACCGAGGATGCTTCGGTCGCCGTGCATGCACTTGAACATATGTCGCTTTTCTCCGGCGGTCATTGCGGAGATACAGGGTAAGGGATTGCATCTTCTGGTCAAGGCGATGCATGAGAAAGACAGCGTGAGGATGACGACGATGAAACCCTTTCTTGTCCTGCAATTGCGGCCCGAGACCGAAGCCGCCGACGCGGAGTTCAACGCGATCTGTGCCAAGGGCGGGCTGGCCCCCGCAGACGCGAAGCGCATCAGGCTCGATCAGGAGAAGCTGCCGCGCGGGCTGGAGCTTGATGCGTATTCAGGCGTCATCGTGGGCGGCGGGCCGGGCTGTGTCAGCGATGCGCCCGAGGAAAAGAGCCTTCAAGAGGCGAGGATCGAGGCGGCGGTTCTTTCTCTCATGCCCGAGATCACGCAGCGCGACTTTCCCTTCATGGGCTGCTGCTACGGGATCGGCATCCTCGGCCACTACCTTTCGGGAAATGTCAGCAAGGCGCAATATGGCGAGCCGGTGGGAACGGCCGATTGCAGCCTGACGCAGGCGGGGCAGGAAGACGCTGTCTGCGCCGGGCTGCCGGAACGGTTCGAGGCTTTCGTCGGCCACAAGGAGGCGGTTCAGAGCCTGCCCCGCGGCTGTGCGCAGCTTGTCAGCTCGCCGAGCTGCCCCTTCCAGATGATCCGCTTCGGCGAGAACGTCTATGCCACGCAATTTCACCCCGAGGCCGACGGCGCGGAGTTCGAAACGCGGATCAGGATCTATCGGCACAAGGGCTATTTTCCGCCCGAGGAGGCCGAGGCGCTCATCGAGATGGTCCATGCCGCCAAGGTCCATGCGCCACAGCTTATCCTGCGCAATTTCGTCAAACGCTATGGACAGGCCGGGGCGGCGTGATAGGATTTGATCAAATTTCTGATCGGAGGGCGAGCCATGAAAGACGACAACTTCCTCAAGGAAAACAACGCACGGCATCTCTGGCACCCGATGGGCGCGCCGGGAGACAGCCTTGAGCATCCGCCAAAGATCATCAAGAGCGCCGAGGGCGTGCGCATCACCGACATCGACGGCGCGGAAGTCGTTGATGCGGTCGGCGGGCTCTGGTGTGTCAACCTGGGCTATTCCAACGATGCCGTGAAGGATGCCATCGCCTCGCAGCTCTACGAACTGCCCTACTATTCGGCCTTTGCAGGCACGTCGAACCCCACGGCCATCGAGGCGTCCTATGCCGTGCGCGAGTTCTTCGCCGCCGACGGGATGGGCCGTGTCTTCTTCACATCGGGCGGCTCGGACAGTGTCGAGACATGCCTGCGGCTGGCGCGGCAGTATCATCGCCTGAAAGGCGAGCCGACGCGCACCAAGTTCCTCAGCCTCAAGAAAGGCTATCACGGGACGCATTTCGGCGGCGCCAGCGTGAACGGCAACAACCGCTTCCGCACGGCCTACGAGCCGCTGCTGCCGGGCTGTTTCCACCTGCCCAGCCCCTACCCCTATCGCAACCCCTTCAATGAAGCGGACCCGGCAAGACTGGCGCAGCTCATCGCGCAGGCGATGGAAGACGAGATCGCCTTCCAGGGCGCGAGCACCATCGCCGCCTTCATCATGGAGCCTATCCAGGGCGCAGGCGGCGTGATCGTCCCGCATGAGACGCTGATGCCGCTGCTGCGCGATATCTGCGACCGTCACGGCATCCTGATGATCTCCGACGAGGTGATCACGGGCTTCGGGCGCACGGGAAGCTGGAGCGGCGCGCGGCATTGGGGCGTGAAACCCGACATGATGAGCACAGCCAAGGGAATCACCTCGGGTTATTTCCCGGTTGGCGCGGCGCTGATGAGCGAAGCGGTTGCCGAGGTGTTCGAAAAGGCGGACGCGGCAGAGGCCGGAATCTACCATGGCTATACCTATTCGGCCCATCCCGTGGGCGCTGCTGCCGTCACGGCCTGCCTTGCCGAGACTCAGCGTCTGGACCTCAAGACAAATGCCGCCGCGCGCGGCACCCAGCTCTTCGAAGGCGCGCAAAAGCTGGCCGCGAAATACGATATCGTCGGCGATGTCCGTGGCGGGCAAGGGTTGATGACGGGGATAGAGATCGTCTCTGATCCAGCCCAGAAGACGCCGATGGACATGGCCACGATGAAGCGCATTCACCAAACGGTCTACGAGGCCGGTGCGATGGTCCGCCTCGGGGGCAACAACATCCTGATGTCGCCGCCGCTGACGATCACGCAAGCCGAAGTGGATGTGATCCTGTCGGCGCTGGACAAGGGCTTCGCCGCAGCCTGAGCTGGAGCCTCAAGCCCAGTCGGCCGCGCGTCGGCCCGCCCAGGCGCCCGTCGCGAGGCATCCGGTGATGAGATAGCCCCCTGTCGGCGCTTCCCAGTCGAGCATCTCCCCTGCAGCAAAGACACCGGGCTGTGCCCTGAGCATCAGCCCGTCGTCGAGCGCATCGAAGCGCAGGCCGCCGGCCACCGAGATCGCCTCGTCCATGGGTCTTGGACCATCATGCACCACGGGCAGAGATTTCAGCGTTTCCGCCACGGAACAGTCTCTATGCCGGCCAAACTCGAAGAAAAGTGCCCGTTTCACCGGGCTCAGTTTCAGCCGCTTCAGCGCGTTGGGCAGGCTCTGCTTTCCGGCCTTCGCCAGCTTTGCCTCCAGCTCTTCCAGCGCCATGTCGG
>JAWLEL010000272.1:0-4100 GCA_041686165.1 Lentibacter sp. | reverse complement strand
GGGGGTGCACGCCCGGTGCACGGGCGGTGCACGCATGTCACCCCCCGGTTTGCAGCCCCGATCAGTGCCTTAACCCTGGCTCCAGGTGACATCTCCGAGGAAGATATAGCCCGCCCCGTAGATCGTCTTGATGAGGCGGGGGTTCTTCGGGTCCTCGCCCAGTTTCGTGCGCAGCCGCGAGATGCGCACATCCATCGCACGGTCAAAGCTTTCGCCTGCGGCGCCGCCGAGCGCTTCTTGCATATTCGCGCGTGAAATCAAGCGCTTGGGGCGTTCAAGGAAGAGCCGGAGCACCTCGCCCTCGGCATGGGAGAAGCTGGTCTCCTTGCCCGCTTCATCGACAAGGATGTAACTGTCGAAGAGCGCGGTCCAGCCGTTGAACATCGCCGTCTGACTGGCGCTCGGCGCCTGCACCGCCTTGCGCAGCCGCGCCCGCACCCGCGCCACCACTTCGGCCGGCTCGAACGGCTTGATGATATAGTCATCCGCCCCCAGCTCCAGCCCTGTGACACGGTCCTGAACCTGTGCTCTGCCGGAGATGATGATGACGCTTGCACCCTGCTCCAGGGCGAGCCTGTGAACGAGGGTCAACCCGTCCTTGTCGGGAAGGGAAAGATCGACCAGGCAGACATCGGGAGAGGCCGTCTTGAGCCCCGCCTCGAACTCGGTGGCGCGCGCGAAGGCCATGGTGCGGAACCCGGCTTCCTCGAGTGCTTCGGTCAGCATGTTCCGGATCGCGCGTTCGTCATCGAGGATGGTGACAAGCGGGCTGTTCATCTCGCCTGCTCCTTGCCAAGATAGCCAGCCAGAACGCCTTTTTCGAAGGGTTTGCGCAGCACCGGCGCCGCCTCGATGGCGCTGCGGAAGAGCGGGTCCGTCTCGGGCAGGGAGGTCATCAGGAAGCAGGGCGGTCGGTTCCCCCCGAGCGCCTTGACGAGGTCGACTCCGGTCGCCTCGCCTTCGAGGGAGACATCCGACAGGATCACCGAAATATCGGGAATCGTCTCGGCAAGGCTGAGGGCCTCCTCGGCGCTGCTGGCCTCGACAACGTTGTGCCCCAGCTCAATCAGCATTTCGCGCAGCTGTGTCCGGATCAATTCGCTGTCCTCCACCAGAAGGGCAAGCCCCGAGGGCTCGATATGCGGCACTCTCTTGAGCGGCAGGCGCAGTGTCACCTGCGCCCCGCCTTGCGCATTTTCGACGCGCACGCGCCCGCCCGAGAGCTTCACCGTATCATAGACCATGGCAAGGCCCAGCCCTGAGCCGTCGTCGCCTTTCGTGGTGAAGAACGGATCGAGCGCATGGGTTAGCGCGGCCTCCGAGAAGCCGCCGCCAGTATCGCGGACCTCGAATTCGCACCAGGTATCCTGAACGCTTCGGGCCGAGAGCACGATCTTTCCGCTTTCGCCGCAGGCATCGCGCGCGTTGAGCACAAGGTTGAGCAGCGCATCTTGTAGCAGCCCGGCATCGAGCAGGAGCGGGCTGTCAGGCAGCAGGTTCTCGACTTCGAGGCTGATGCCCGCCGGGAGGGTGCTCCGGGCGAGAGGTTCGAGATCGGCAAGAAACTTGCCGGGGGAGGTCGGGCCGGGATGCGGTGCCCGATGACCGGTCATGTCGGCGATACGATCGAGCAGCTCGCCCCCTCGGCGCGCGGCGCTGAGCGTTGCGTTAACCAATCCTTCAGCCTCGGCAGGCATGGTCATCGTGTTCAGCTTGCTCTGCGCGCCGAGCACAATGGTCAGCAGATTCGAGAAATCATGGGCCAGACCCGAAACCATCTGTGCCGCCAGCTCTCGCCGCCGGGTTTGCTGAAGTGCCGTGCGCGCTTGTGTCTCCTCGGTGATGTCCATCGAAAGGATATAGACGCCGCCCGCGCTCTGATCGGGTGTAAGGGCGACCCGGATTCGCCGCGAGCTCGGCTCGTGGGTGAATTCGAAGACCGATGACTGCCCGGCGAAGGCGCGGTCCAGGTGGGTTTCGATCGCGCTCCAGGGCTGTTCTCCGAGGACTTCGGCCGCATGTATGCCGACCGGATCGGGAAGGCTGCCGGGCATGACGGTGCTGAGGCGCCGGTTGGAATAGGTATAGCGCCTGTCGGGGCCGACATGCGCGATATGGGCGGGCATCATTTCTGTCGTCAGCCGCGTCCGCGCCTCTATCTCGGTGAGTTGCCGCTTGGCCTCCTCGAGCGCGATGACGCTCGATTCGAGTTTGCGGTTTGCCGTGGCAAGCTCTTCCGCTCGGCTCAGAAGCTGGCCCGACAGCGCCTCGGAGCGTGTGCGCAGCAACTCTTCCTGGCGCTTCACGCTGGTTATATCCGTATAGACTGCGACCCAGCCGCCTTGCGGCAGCGGTGAGCCCTCGACCGAAATCCAGCGACCGTTTCCCATCTGTCTCTCGATGTAATGTGGCTCGAACGCGAGCGCGAGATCGACCCGCTCCCTGACGAAGCCCTCCACATCCTCGACATCGCCGTATTCCCCGCGCTTCACGAGAAATCTGATGGTTTCATCGAAATCCGCACCGCGTTTCACGAGGTGTTCAGGCAAGTCGAACATCGAGCGAAACCGTTCGTTGGAGACCACAAGCCTGAGGTCGCTGTCATAGATGGAAAGCGCCTGCTGAATGAGGTTAAGACCGGCCATCGTCATGGCCTGTGTGTCGGCTTTGGTCGTTGGCATCAGGCTCCTCCATCCTTTTGCTAGCACCCCGGCGGCGCAGAGCAAAGCGGCAAGAGCAGCCTGTTACAATTCGCAATAATCACGAAATGTTCAGGAAAAAATTGACACCAAGTCTCTTTCTCGCACCCTGAGGTGGGAGAATCAGGGCACCTGGGTGCTCGAGGCCCGAAAGGGTTAAAGGGAGGACTACAATTGGCACAGTCGTCAGAGGCGACCGGTGGGCTTGCGTCCATTCCGGCGCTGTTGCAGCGAAATGCGCGTGATTTCAAAGACAAGGCCGCCTATCGCGAAAAGGAATTCGGGATCTGGCAGAGCTGGACCTGGGCGGAAGCCGAGAAGGAAATCGAGGCATTCGCGCTCGGTCTGATCAACCTCGGGATCAAGGAAGGCGATTTCATCGCCGTCATCGGCCGCAATCGCCCGCATTTCTATTGGTCCATGGTTGCGGCCCAGTCCGTCGGCGCCGTTCCCGTGCCTGTCTATCAGGACAGCGCTGCGGAGGAGATGGCTTATGTGCTGGAGCATTGCGGCGCACGCTATGCTGTCGTGGAAGACCAGGAGCAGGTCGACAAGCTGATCGAGATCCAGGACCAGCTGCATCAGCTCGAACACATGATCTATGTCGATCCGCGCGGCCTGCGCAAATACGACCATCATGCGTTGCACCGCTTCACCGACATCCAGGAGCAGGGGCGCGCAGCCTATTACGAATGGATCGAAGACCTCAAGGCGCGCCGCGAGAAGCTGACCTATGACAGCACCTGCGTGATGCTCTACACCTCGGGCACGACCGGCAAGCCCAAGGGTGTCGTCCTGTCGAACCGGAACGTGATCGAAAGCGCGAAAAACGCCTGCGAGTTCGACAATTTGAACGCGGGCGACGAAGTTCTTGCCTATCTGCCAATGGCTTGGGTCGGTGATTTCATCTTTTCCATCGGCCAGGCCTATTGGTCGGGTTTCTGCGTCAATTGCCCCGAGAGCCCCGAGACGATGATGACCGATCTGCGCGAGATCGGGCCGAGCTATTATTTCGCCCCTCCGCGGATATTCGAGACACAGCTCACGAACGTGATGATCCGCATGGAGGATGCCAGCCCCTTCAAGAAGCGACTGTTTGACTACTTCATGGCGCATGCCAAGAAGGTCGGCCCTGCGATACTGGACGGCAAGCAGGTCAGCACCTGGGACCGCCTGAAATACAAGCTGGGCGAGCTGTTCATCTACGGCCCGCTCAAGAACACGCTGGGTTTCAGCAAGGTGCGCGTCGGCTACACGGCAGGTGAGGCGATCGGGCCGGAGATCTTCGATTTCTACCGCTCGCTGGGGATCAACCTCAAGCAGCTCTACGGCCAGACGGAAGCCACCGTCTTCGTCACCGTGCAGCCCGACGGGGAAGTGCGGGCCGATACGGTCGGCGTG
>JAWLEL010000271.1:0-4101 GCA_041686165.1 Lentibacter sp. | reverse complement strand
GCCCCGCCTGGAACAAGGGCCGCATTGTCGGTCAGAAACGCCCGCTCCTGCCGAAGCACGTCTGGGCCATTCGGGTGCGCCTCGAGATCGCGAACCGTGTCAGGGATCTTGCACTCTTCAACGTCGCAATCGACAGCAAGCTGCGCGGCTGTGATCTCGTGAAGCTGAAGGTCTCGGATGTGTTCTCTGCCGGACAGGTCAAGGAGCGCGCCTCGATCATTCAAAGCAAGACACTGCATCCTGTTCGTTTCGAGATCACCGAGGGAACCCGCCGGTCTATCGCGGCGTGGCTGTACGACCCGGCGATGATCGGGTCAGAACACCTCTGGCCCGGGCGCTTCCACGAGAGGCTGCATATCTCGACACGCCAGTACGCCCGGCTGGTGCGCGAATGGGTCAACTCGATCGGTCTCGAGCCGAGCTCATACGGCACCCATTCGATGCGACGGACCAAGGTCGCGCAGATCTACCGAAAGACCGGAAATCTGCGCGCGGTCCAGCTTCTGCTGGGCCATACCAAGATGGACAGCACCGTTCGCTATCTCGGCGTCGAACTTGAAGACGCCTTGGCGATCTCGGAGGCGGTGGGAATCTGACTGGCAGGGCCGTCCGGAACGGACGGCCCAGTGCTACCGTTCACCCTACCGTCGAATTTCTGCGGCGCAGCGCCTCCAACCTGCGATCCGCTGCACATGCGGGAAATGCGCGCCATCCAAGAGCTGACCTGCGGACAAAACCAGCTTTCGCGACGGGCGCGAAAAAGAAGAAGACACCGAGCGGGAATCGCCAGGAGTTCGCGGTCTTCGCGCCTTTGAGGTGGGAAGCCCATGCGCGCTCTGAGCAGCCGCAACACGCACTCGGCCCTACTTGTAAAAGTCCTTATTTCGTATATTCTCGAATTATGGAATCAGTTGTCATTACTCAGTTGGCCACCCTCGGACACCCGCAGCGTCTGGCGATCTTCCGCCTTCTGATGCGGCGCGCCCCTGACGCGCTGCCCGCAGGAGAAATCGCATCGGCTCTCCATATCAAACCGTCGACGTTGTCGTCCTACCTTGGCGCATTGACCCAAGCGGAGCTGGTAACGCAGCGGCGGGAGGGCACGTCTCTACGATACGGCGTGAACCTCGAACGCGTGCAAATCATGATCGATACGCTGTTCCTCGATTGCTGCCGGGGGCGCCCGGATCTTTGCCTGTCTTTGACCTCATCCCTGCTTGATGGAGCCACCACCATGTCCGATCGAAAGTTCAATGTCCTGTTCATCTGCACCGGCAACTCGGCCCGCTCGATCTTCGCTGAATCCATTCTTCGCAAGGAAGCCGGCGACCGGTTCGAGGTATTCTCCGCCGGGACGCGACCGTCTTCGGAGCTCAACCCCTTCGCGCTCTCGATCCTGAAGAACAAGGGTCATGACGTGTCCATGCTACGGGCCAAGAACGTAAGCGAATTCCAGGGCCCGGACGCGCCGGATCTCGATTTCGTCTTCACCGTCTGCGATCAGGCTGCCAACGAGGAATGCCCTGCGTGGACCGGACAGCCGATCAGTGCCCACTGGGGGATGCCTGATCCGGTCAAGGCCGAGGGCACGCAAGCCCAGAAGAGCCTGGCGTTCCAGCAGGCGTATGGCGCCCTTCGCAATCGCATTCTGGCATTTACGGCGCTGCCGCTCGACACGCTGGACCGCATCTCGCTCCAGAAAACTGTGGATCAAATCGCGGGAATGTCCTCCGACGCGGACGCCTGAGACATCGCTGCAACCACTTACACATCATCGCAACAGGCCCAGGGCATACCCAAGCCGGGGTAGACCTGGCGTCATTTGAAAGGGAGACAGCATTGGCCGACACGACGGAAACCGGCTTGCCCGCCATGGGCCGCTTCGAGCGCTGGTTGAGCGTCTGGGTGGCGCTCGCCATGGTGGCAGGGATCGCCATCGGGCAAGTCGCGCCAAGCCTCGTCGAGGCAATCGCGGCGGCAGAAGTCGCGCAGATCAATCTCGTGGTCGCCGTGCTGATCTGGGCGATGGTCTATCCGATGATGGTCGGCGTCGATTTCGGTGCCGTCTCTGGTGTCGCGCGGCAACCGAAGGGCCTGCTTGTGACGCTGGCAGTGAACTGGCTGATCAAGCCGTTCACCATGGCGGGGCTCGCCGTTTTCTTCTTCGAGATGGTCTTCGCGCCGTTCATCGCGCCAGAGGATGCCGCGCAATACATCGCGGGACTCATCCTGCTCGGTGCCGCGCCCTGCACCGCGATGGTCTTCGTCTGGTCGCAGCTCACGCGCGGGGATGAGACCTACACCCTCGTCCAGGTTTCGGTGAACGACCTTATCATGATCGTCGCATTTGCTCCCATCGTGGCGCTTCTCCTCGGCGTGACCGAGATCGAGGTGCCGTGGGAGACGCTCGTTCTCGCGACCATACTCTACGTATTGCTGCCGCTTGCCGCTGGGCTCGTCACGCGCCGCGCACTCGGCTCGACGGCGCGGATTGACGCCTTCACCGCCCGGGTGAAGCCCGCGTCCATCATCGGCCTCGTGGCAACGGTGGCGATCCTCTTTGGACTTCAGGGCAGCGTGATCTTGAACCGACCGCTCATCATCGTGCTGATCGCGGTGCCAATCCTGATCCAGAGCTATGGCATCTTCGCCCTCGCTTACGGCGCGGCGTGGTGGCTCCATGTGCCACACGAAATCGCCGCGCCCTGCGCAATGATCGGGACGTCGAACTTCTTCGAACTCGCCGTCGCCGTGGCGATCAGTCTCTTCGGCCTCAATTCCGGTGCCGCGCTCGCGACGGTGGTCGGCGTGCTTGTAGAGGTTCCGGTGATGCTGTCGCTCGTCGCCTTTGCCAACCGCACTCGTCGGCATTTTCCGCAGGCGTGATCAATGACCATTATCTATCACAATCCGGCCTGTGGCACGTCGCGCGACGGCGCGGCCATGACCTGTCAATCCGGGGTCGAACCGGACGTGATCCTCTACCTCGATACGCCGCCCGGCCGTGAACGGCTGATCGGGTTGATCGCCGACATGGGCATCACGCCCAGTGACCCCCTTGCGCCGTCCGGACACGCCCTTCGAGGAACTGGAGCTCGACGATCCGGCGCTGAGCGGTGCGCAACTTATCGACGCGATGATGGCGCCCCCACCCGATCCTGATCAACCGTCCCATTGTAATGACCTCCAAGGGCACGAAACTCTGCTGCCCATGGAAGAAAGTGCTTAAGATCGTCGAGAATCCTGACATCAGCCCTTTCACAGAGGAAAACGGAGAGGTGGTTATCTCGTGAGCGATCTGCCGAACATCGACCCCACACATCTGCACGCCATTGATCCTGCGGAGTTTGCGAGCGCGGACGACGACGGGCACGCGCCGCGCATCCTCATCCTGCACGGCTCGCTGCGAGCCCGCTCCTACTCGAGGCTCACCGCCGAAGAGGCCGGCCGGCTTCTGACCCACTGGGGCGCGGAGGTGCGCCATTTCAATCCGGCGGGCCTACCGCTGCCAGACGACGCGGAGGCCGATCACCCCAAGGTCGCGGAGCTGCGTGAGCTCGCGACCTGGTCGGAAGGCATGGTCTGGTCTTCGCCTGAGCGTCACGGTTCGATGTCGGCCGTGATGAAGGCCCAGATCGACTGGATACCACTATCGATCGGCGGCGTGCGTCCGACACAAGGCAAGACCCTCGCGGTGATGCAGGTCTGCGGCGGCTCGCAGAGCTTCAATGCGGTCAACCAGATGCGCATTCTCGGGCGCTGGATGCGGATGGTCACGATCCCGAACCAGTCCTCGGTGCCGAAGGCGTGGGACGAGTTCGACGAGGCCGGCCGGATGCATCCGTCCCCGCTCTACCTGCGTATCGTCGACGTGATGGAGGAACTGATGAAATTCACCTACATGGTGCGAGGCCGCTCGACCGCCCTGACTGACAGATATTCCGAGAGGGTCGAGAGTGCGCCGGCGCTGTCAAAGCGGGTCAATCAGTCGAGACTGTAAAATGCCGCTCAGGTGATCGGGCCAGACGATATTCGTGCCCCGCTCACGACGCTTCAGCACTGACTACGGTCAAAACGGGCTCGTGCACCGAAGCGCTCCTG
>JAWLEL010000270.1:0-4102 GCA_041686165.1 Lentibacter sp. | reverse complement strand
CGCCAGATCAGGACCAGCCCCATCAGGATGTAGATGCCCATCGAGGCCAGGGCCGAGCCGCTCTTCTGTGCGGCGCCCGTCTCCATGAAGAGCTTGAAGAGCTCGGGCAGGAAAACACCTGCGAGCGTATCCGTGAGGCCGACGAGCAGCGCCCCGATGAAGGCGCCGCGGATGGAGCCGATGCCGCCGATGACGATCACCACGAAGGCGAGAATGAGCACCGGCTCGCCCATGCCGACCTGCACCGACTGGATCGCGCCGACGAGCGCACCGGCCAGCCCGGCCAGCGCCGCGCCGAGGGCGAAGACGAGCGTGTAGAGCTTCGAGATGTCGACGCCCAGTGCCGCAATCATCTCGCGGTCATTCTCGCCCGCGCGGATCTGCACGCCGATGCGCGTGCGCTCGATAAGCCCCCAGAGGCCGAGCGCGACGGCAAGCCCGATACAGATGAGCGCGAGCCGGTAGAGCGGGTATTCGATACCGCCCGGAAGGGTGACCGGGCCTGAGAGCGCAGCTGGAATGTCGAGGAAAAGCGGAAAGGAGCCGAAGAGCCACCTTGTGCCTTCCGAGAAGATGAGGATGAGGGCGAATGTCGCCAGGACCTGATCGAGGTGTGGCGCGTCATAGAGCCGCCGGATCACCACAATCTCGATAATCGCCCCGGCCAGAGCCGCCGCCGCGAGCGCGGCCACGAGGCCGAGGAAGAAGGAGCCCGTCAGCCCCGCCACGGCAGCCGCGGCAAAGGCACCGACCATGTAGAGCGAGCCGTGGGCCAGGTTGATGAGCCCCATGACGCCGAAAATAAGCGTCAGGCCCGCGGCCATGAGAAACAGCATGACGCCGAATTGCAGCCCGTTGAGGACCTGCTCGATGATCAGGATGGTTGACATGAGACCTCCGGTGATGCGCCTGCCCCCACGATGCGGGGACAGGCCGGGGCTGAATTACATCTTGCAGTCAGCTACGTAAGCGTCCGAGTGGTTTTCAAGCGCGGGGCCGATGATCCTGTTGGTGAAGACATCGCCTTCCTTGATGACCTCGCGGGCGTAGATGGTCTGAACCGGGTGATGGTTCGGACCGAAGGCAAAATCACCCCGTGTGCTTTCGAAGTCCGCAGCGCGCAGCGCCTCGCGGAATGCGTCCGCATCCGCAGGGTCGGCCTTTTCCAGCGCCGAGATCAGCAGGTTTGCCGTATCGAACCCCTGGCTGGCATAGAGCGAAGGCAGGCGGTCGTATTCGGCCTGAAAGCTCTCGACGAAGGCGGCATTGGCCGCGTTGTCGATATCCTTGTTCCACTGCGAGGTGTTCACCACGCCCAGCGCCGCGTCGCCCACGGCCTGCAGGATGCCCTGATCGAAACTGAAGGCAGGCCCGACCACGGGAAGCTCGACGCCGCTGTCGGCATATTGCTTGAGGAAGGAAATCCCCATCCCGCCCGGCAGGAAGAAGAAGACGCTGTCCGCGCCGCTCGCCCGGATCTGGGCGATCTCGGCGGCGTAGTCCGTCTGGCCGAGCTTGGTGTAGACCTCGCCGGCCAGCTCGCCTTCGAAGAAGCGCTTGTAGCCGGTCAGAGCATCGGTTCCTGCCGGGTAGTTGGGCGCGAGTATGAAGCTGTTTTCATAGCCGGCGCTGTTGGCATAGGCGCCCGCGGCTTCGTGCAGGTTGTCATTCTGCCACGCGACGTTGAAATAGTTCTCGTGGCAGCCCTTGCCCGCGAGCGGTGAAGGCCCGGCGTTGGGCGACAGGTAGAAGACATCCTGGTTCACAGCCGAGGGCACAACGGCCATCGCGAGGTTCGACCAGATGATCCCGGTCATGACGTCAACGCGTTCGGACTGGATCATCTGGTCCGAAAGTTGCACGGCGATATCCGGCTTGCGCTGATCGTCCTCGATCACCACTTCGATGTCATCGCGCGCGGATTGCTCTATCGCGAGCATGAAGCCGTCACGCACGTCGATGCCGAGGCCTGCGCCCCCGCCCGACAGCGTCGTGATCATTCCGACCTTGACCTCGGCCATGGCAGAAGTCGTGCACAGCGCAGCTGTTGCTGCGGCCATCAGTAGCTTTTTCATTTTTTCTCTCCCTTGTTGGTTTTGATTGATGCCTCAACCCTGACGCTTATCTCGGCAGAACTCTAGGCCGATTTCTCAGCTTTCCTCTGCCTGCCCCTTCAGCTTGAACCGCTGCACCTTGCCTGTCTGCGTCTTCGGCAGGCTGGCACAGAAACGGATCGAGCGGGGATATTTATAGGGCGCAATGGTTGCTTTCACGTGGTCTTGGAGTGTTTGCGCGGTCGCTTCGGAGGCCTCCTGCCCTTCCGACAACACCACATGCGCCTCGACGATCTGCCCGCGCGCCTCGTCGGACACGCCGATCACGGCGCATTCAGCCACGGCCTCATGCGCCAGCAGGGCGGCCTCGACCTCGGGGCCGGCGATGTTGTAGCCGGACGAGAGGATCATGTCATCGTTGCGGGCCGCGAAATGGAAATAGCCCTCGGCGTCCTTGTAGAAACTGTCTCCGGTGATATTCCAGCCATCGGCAACGTAGTCTGCCTGCCGCGCGTCAGCCAGATAGCGGCAGCCCGTCGGGCCGCGCACGGCGAGACGTCCGACTTCTCCGTCAGCGGCTTCGTTTCCGTCTGCGTCCAGAACCTTGGCCTCGTAGCCTGTCACCGGCTTGCCCGTGCAGGCGGGCTGGTGGTCATCGAAGCGGTTGGAGATGAAGATATGCAAAAGCTCTGTCGCGCCGATGCCATCGAGCATGGGCTTGCCCGTCTGCGCCATCCATGCGTCATAGACAGGTTTCGGCAGGGTCTCGCCCGCCGAGACGGCCGCGCGCAGGCTGGACAGGTCCGCGCCTTCTTCCATCGCGCGCAGCATCACGCGGTAGGCCGTTGGCGCCGTGAAGCAGACGGTGGCCCCATATTTCTCGATGATCTCGATCATGTTGGGCGGCGAGGCCTGCTCAAGCAGGGTCGCCGTCGCGCCGAAGCGAAGGGGGAAGACGGCAAGGCCGCCAAGGCCGAATGTGAAGGCCAATGGCGGGGAGCCGACGAAGACATCCTCGGGCACAACGTCCAGAACCTCGCGCGCATAGCCATCGGCAATGATCAGGATATCACGGTGAAAATGCATGGTCGCCTTGGGCTCGCCCGTCGAGCCGCTGGTGAAGCCCAGAAGCGCGACATCATCGCGCCCTGTCGCCACGCTGTCGAATTTCACCGGCTTTTCCAGTGCCAGCTGGTCCAGCTCGGCGTCGTGGTTCGACGTTCCGTCAAAGCCGATCACGCGCTTGAGGACGGGGCTGCCTTCGGCGCATTTGTCCATTTCCTCCATCAGGCGGGTGTCGCAGAGGGCAAACTGGACCTCGGCCTTCTCGACATATTTGCGCAGCTCGGGTGCGCGCAGCATCGGCATGGTGTTGACCACGACGGCGCCCGCCTTCGTCGCCGCCAGCCAGCAGGCGACCATCGCGGGGTTGTTGGCCGAGCGGATGAGCACGCGGTTTCCCGGCTTCACGCCCATGTCCTCCACCAGCACATGCGCCAGCCGGTTGGTCCAGTCGGTCAGCTCCTTGTAGGTGCGCTGCCGCCCGTTGCCGATCAGGGCGGTGTTGTCGCCGAAGCCCTTCTCGACCATCACATCGGTCAGCTCATACCCGACGTTGATCCGCTCCGGATAGTCGAACCCATCGAGCAGGAAATCCGGCCACTGGTCCTGCGGCGGCAGGTTGTCGCGGGCGAACGTATCGGTATGAGCAGATGGACCGAGCATCATGTACCTCCTTGATGGGCTGTCATGGCCTGGCGCGCGATGATGACTTTCTGGACATCCGAGGCCCCCTCGTAGATGCGCAGCGCCCTGATCTCGCGGTAGAGCCGCTCCACGGCCATCCCCGAGCGCACGCCATCGCCGCCAAAGAGCTGCACCGCCTTGTCGATCACCTGCTGGGCCTGGTCGGTGGCGTAGAGCTTGGCCATCGCCGCCTCGCGGCTGATGCGGGGCGCGCCGCTGTCCTTGGCCCAGGCCGCGCGATAGATGAGCAGCGCGCTGGCGTCGACATCGAGCGCCATCTCGGCGATATGCCCCTGCACCAT
>JAWLEL010000269.1:0-4106 GCA_041686165.1 Lentibacter sp. | reverse complement strand
ACGAGCCGGCCGCCCTTGGGGGCGTCCGGGTTCACGTAAGGCAGGTGATCAAAATCTGGTGGTAAGGCGGGGGCGCCATACATAGCTATGCCATGACGTGGCTCCGCAAATCCGGGAATCGCCGGTGCCAACGCGAATATCGCGGCGCAAATACCCATCGTATAACGGAAAAAAACTGATCTCATTTTGGTGACAATCCCGCTCGATCCTTGTTTTTCTCGCTCAAATCCTAACGGGTGCTGAATCGCAATACAAACTTTTAGCTTGGCCTCGGCGGTCAGAAGTCTTATAAAGGGGTTACTGCTCGATAGGTTTCTTGCCTGTATGAAACCTGCCTCAATAACTGGACGCCGGCCTTGTGCCGGCGTTTTTTTTGTTCCCCCTTCCGCGCAGCGCCGCTGGCCTGCGGTAACACACCCAACGTGTGCGACGGCAAACCAAGGCGGCCTCCGGCGCTGCAGCTTCCCCTTTAATCGGATCGCCCCGCGCTGTATTGCTGCACCTGCAAAGTCATCATGGAGAGCGGCATGACACTCACATCGAATCTCGGCGGCAAAACGGCAATCATCACGGGGTCCAATTCGGGAATCGGCCTTGGCATCGCCCGGGAGATGGCGAAGGCGGGCGCGGATGTGGTGCTCAATTCCTTCACAGATCGCAAGGAGGACCACGCCCTCGCCGCGGAAATCTCGGAAGAGACGGGTACGCGTGCGCGCTATATCAAGGCGGACATGTCGAAGCCGGAGGACTGCCGCGCCCTGATCGAGACAGCAGGCACCTGCGATATCCTGGTGAACAACGCCGGCATCCAGCATGTCGCCCCGATCGATGCCTTCCCGAGCGAAAAATGGGACGCGATCATCGCGATCAACTTGTCCTCGGCCTTTCACACCACGGCGGCGGCCCTGCCGCTCATGCGCAAGGCGGGCTGGGGGCGCGTGATCAACATCGCCTCGGCCCATGGGCTCACGGCCTCGCCCTACAAATCGGCCTATATCGCGGCCAAGCACGGCGTTGTCGGCCTGACCAAAACGACCGCGCTGGAGACCGCCGAGGAGCCGATCACCGCCAACGCGATCTGCCCCGGCTACGTGCTCACCCCGCTTGTCGAGGCGCAGATACCGGACACGATGAAGGAGTACGACATGAGCCGCGAGGATGTGATCCGGGATGTCATGCTCAAGCGCCAGCCCTCCAAGGAGTTCGCGACGGTCGAGCAGATGGGCGGCACGGCTGTCTTCCTGGCCTCGGACGCGGCGGCGCAGATCACCGGCACGACGATCAGCGTGGATGGCGGCTGGACGGCGCTGTGAGTTGGTTTCGAATTTTGCTTCGCAAAATCCGACTGGTTGAGGGGGCGCTGCCCCCTCAAACTCCCCCGGGATATTTGCGGCAAGAAAAAGGGAGCCGGGTGTGAGCGCACGTCGTATCAACCTGGCCCTGCAAGGCGGCGGCGCGCATGGCGCCTTTACATGGGGCGTGCTCGATCGGCTGTTGGCCGAGCCCGATCTGGAGATCGCCGGCATTTCCGGAACATCGGCAGGCGCGCTCAACGGTGCGGCGCTCAAGGCAGGGCTTGTCAACGGCGGGCCCGAGGCTGCGCGCGAGAACCTGGCTTGGCTCTGGGGCCGTATCGGCGCGCTCGAGGATGACAGCCTGCCGGCCTGGTTCGGCCTCGCGGAGACCGAGGCGATCAGTTCCGCGCTCGATTACTCGCCGTTCTTTGCCGCCGCCGATGCCTGGAGCCGGGTCGTGTCTCCCTATGGCTGGGGCGCGCTTTACAGAAATCCGCTACGCGGGCTGGTCGAGGAGTTCGATTTCGAGAGCGTCTGTGCCAGCGACGGCCCGGCCTTTTTCGTCGGCGCGACGAATGTGCGCACCGGGAAGGCGCGGGTCTTTTCCGGTGATGAGATCGGCATGGATGCGATCCTGGCCTCCGCCTGCCTTCCGACGCTCTATCGCGCGGTCGAGATCGCCGACCCGCAGACGGGGCGCATGGAAGCTTTCTGGGACGGCGGCTACACCGGCAACCCGCCGCTTTTTCCGCTCTACGCGCCTGATCTGCCTCATGACATCCTGGTCATCAACATCAACCCGCTGTATCGCGACACGGTCCCGCAAACGCCCCAGGACATCCGCAACAGGATCAACGAGATCAGCTTCAACTCCTCGCTCCTGCGCGAGTTGCGCGCCATCGACTTCGTCTCGCGGCTGATCGACGAGGGCACGCTCGAAGAGGGCCGCATGAAGCGGCTCAACATGCATATGATCGCTGATGACGCGCTGATGAACGAGTTGAGTGTGGCCACCAAGATGATCCCGGTTCCGACGGTTCTGACACGGCTGCGGCAGGCCGGCGAGGCCGCGGCCGAGGGCTTTCTGTCGGCGCACAAGGCCGACATCGGCAAACGCTCGAGCGCCGATCTGCAGGCGATGTTCCAGTAAGCTCGCGTGCCTTTTTTCTTGCTGGAAATATCCCGGGGGTTCTGGGGCAGAGCCCCCGACGCGAACACCCGTTGCCCGCGAGCGCTTCAGTCCTCGCTCTGCGGCGGCTGTGTCGGGTCTTTCGGATTGGGATAGACCAGCCCCGCAGAGATCACGAGTTTGGCCGCATCCTCGACGCTCATGTCGAGTTCGATCACGTCGGACACGGGGAAGAAAAGCAGGAAGCCCGAGGTCGGGTTGGGCGTCGTGGGCACGAAGACGCTCATCAGGGCGCCGTTGGTCTCGGCCCGTTCGCTCACTTCGCCCTTGGCCGTTGTAGAGATGAAGCCGATCGCCCAGATGCCCTTGCGCGGATACTGGATCAGGCAGGCCTTCTCGAAGCTGCGCTCGGATTGCGCGAAAATCGTCTCGGCGATCTGCTTGACCCCGTTATAGACCGAACGGACCACGGGGACACGCTCTAGCAGCGTTTCGGCGAAGCTTATGAACGTGCGGCCCAAAAGCCCCTTGGCCAGCCAGCCGATCAGGATCGTGAACAGCAGGAAGAGCACCACGCCAACGCCGCGTATATTGACGCGGATCCAGTCCTCGCTGCCCAGCGTGCGCCCGAGCCAGCGGTTGACCAGCACTTCGGGCTGGTAGCCGGCGGGCACGAATGGCAGCACGAAACTGTCGACCCAGCCGATGAAGGACCAGAGCAGCCAGAGCGTGAGAGCCACGGGTGTGATCACCACGAGACCGGTCAGGAAAGACGAGCGCAGCCGCGCGATCATGCCCGGCTTGCGCTTGTTCGGCTCATCATCGAAGGGTGTATTCATAGGTGAACTTTATCCGAAAATTCCGGTCTGATTTAGTTGGCGGTGCCCCGATTAACAATGCCTTATACAACAAAGCTCAGCGGAGCGCGCATATTTCCTGCGCGATCATGGCGGCAAGATGCGCATTGTTGCGCACGAGCGCGATATTCGTGCGCAATGACTGACCATCGGTCAACTCGAAGATCCGGCCGAGGAGGAACGGGGTCACGGCCTTGCCGGAGATGCCCTTTGCATCGGCTTCGCTCTGAGCACGCGCGATGATCGGCGCCAGCGTCCGGGCGGCAATCTCGTCTTGCGCGGGCACGGGGTTGCCGATGAGCTGGCCGCCGGGCAGGCCGAGTGCACCGCGGATGAGCTGCGCCTTGGCTATTTCCTGCGCGCTGTCCATGCGCAGAGGGGCAGGCAGGCCGGAGCCGCGCGACCAGAAGGCCGGGAACTCCTCCTGGCCGTAGGCGATGACCGGGACGCCGAGAGTCTCCAGCACTTCCAGCGTCTTGGGGATGTCGAGGATGGCTTTCGCCCCGGCTGCCACGACAGTGACGGGCGTCTGTGACAGTTCCTGGAGATCGGCCGAGATGTCGAAGCTGGTTTCGGCACCCCTGTGAACGCCGCCGATCCCGCCCGTTGCGAAGACGGTGATGCCCGCTAGGTGTGCGGCGATCATCGTGGCCGATACGGTCGTCGCGCCGGTGCCACCGCTCGCCATGCAGGCAGCCATATCCGCACGGCTGACCTTGGAGACGGCCCGGGCCTGCGCGAGCGCGTCGAGTTCGGCGCGCTCCAGACCGACATGCAGGCGGCCTTCCAGCAGCGCGACGGTCGCGGGCACGGCCCCGGCAGCGC
>JAWLEL010000268.1:0-4107 GCA_041686165.1 Lentibacter sp. | reverse complement strand
TCTGTGTCTTCTTCTGCAGCCTGAACACGCTCGATGATACGCTCGTTCAGCTCTTGGTCCTCGTTCGCGGCCTGCGCGATCTCGGTGTAGCGATCAAGCGTGATGCCATCCTTGGCCTCGATCACCTCGACGATCTCTTCGTTTGCCTCTTCAACGATGGCCGCCTCTTCGTCACCATCTTCGGCGCCCTCAAGCTCCGCCGTGTACTTCTCGCGCACTTCGGCCACTTCCAGCAGCGCATCCGTAAAGATGTCCAGCTCCTCGGAGGAATACTCGTCGGAACTCTGCGCGGCCGCGCTTTGGGCGGTCAGTGTCACCATGGGCGCGGTTGCAAGTGCAAGCGCGATTGCGGTCGTGGTGGCTTTGAGTGTCGTGTTGGTCAGCATGAAGCCTCCGTCAGAATTGTGTTCAGAGATGGGGGCCTGCCCCCGCCTCGAGTCACAATTTGTGGTCGCCGCGCGTAAAGCGCAACCGCATGCGCGGAACCTTGCCAAGTGCGGCTCAGCGCCGGGTCGCCTCGACGAGCGCGACCGCCGCCGCGATCGCCTGCTCGATCGTCATCTCGGAGGTGTCGAGCCGGTGCGCATCCTTTGCCGGCCGCAACGGGGCCTCGGCGCGGGCGGTGTCGCGTGCGTCCCGCTGGCGCAGATCCTCCAGGACATCCTCGGGCGTCACATCATGGCCGCTATCGACCATCTCCTTGTGCCGTCGCCGGGCGCGTTCCGCGTCTGACGCGGTAACGAACAGCTTCACATCCGCGTCGGGGCAGATCACCGTGCCGATATCGCGCCCGTCAAGCACCGCACCGCCGGCCCGCCGCGCGAACGCCCGCTGGAAATCCAGTAGCGCCTGCCGCACCTCGGGGATGGCGGCCACATGGCTCGCTGCCTGGCTGACATCCGGTGTGCGCAGATCGCCCGCCTGCAGATCCTCGGGTCGAAGGCTTTGCGCCGCTGCCACGGCCTCCAGCCCCGACAGCATCCGGCGGCCCGTCGCCCGGTAAAGCAGCCCGGTATCGAGATGCGCGAAGCCGAAATGAGCGGCCAATGCACGGCCTATGGTGCCCTTGCCCGCCGCTGCCGGCCCGTCGATTGCAATCGTGAACGCCATGCCTGCCCTCGCATCTGCTGATCTGCCTTGCTAGCCGATCCGCACGCCCGTCTCAAGCATCCCTTGACGGCAGCGCAGCCGCACTGCATCACCCTGTCATGCTGATATACAAGATTTTCCGCAGCCAGGAATGGGCCGATCTGCAGGAGCATGGCACGACAGCGGGCGCGCCGGTCGATCTGGCCGACGGGTTCGTGCACCTGTCGACCGCCGACCAGACCTCCGAGACGCTGGCAAAGCATTTCGCGGGCGCGGACGGGCTGATGCTGCTGGCGGTCGAGACCGACACTCTGGGCGATGCGCTGCGGTGGGAGCCGTCGCGCGGCGGGGTGCTTTTCCCGCATCTTTATCGCGCGTTGCGGCTGTCGGACGTGGTCTGGGCCAAGGCCCTGACGCTCGACGGCGACGTGCACCAGCTTCCCGACGGCCTCGCATGACGCTGGTGGAGCGCGCGGGGCTTGGCCTGTTGCGCCGGCTCGATCCCGAGACCGCGCATATGCTTGCCTTGCGCGCGCTGCGTCTCGGATTGGCCCCCGCGCCGGGGCCGCTGACGAGCCCGCGCCTGCGCACCGATCTTGCCGGGATCACGCTGCCGAACCCCGTGGGGCTGGCCGCCGGGTTCGACAAGAATGCCGAGGCGCTGAGGCCGCTCGCCCGCGCCGGGTTCGGCTTTCTCGAAGTGGGCGCGATCACGCCCCGTGCGCAGCCCGGCAACCCGCGCCCGCGCCTTTTTCGGCTGCCCGAAGATCGCGGCGTGATCAACCGCTTCGGCTTCAACAATGAGGGTATGGATGTGGCGGCGCGGCGGCTGGCCAAGCGTCCGCGCGATGCGGTGATCGGCCTCAATCTGGGGGCCAACAAGGACAGCGCCGACCGGGCCGAGGATTTCGCCCGCGTTCTGGCGCATTGCGGCCCGCATATCGATTTCGCGACGGTCAATGTCTCCAGCCCCAACACCGAGAACCTGCGCGACCTGCAGGGGGCCGAGGCGCTCGCGGCGCTTTTGCGCGGCGTGATGGAGGCCCGCGACTGGCTGTCCGTCCCGATCCCGGTCTTCCTGAAAATCGCCCCGGATCTGAGTGATGCGGAGCTGTCGGAGATCGCCGATGTCGCCCGCGAGGCCCGGATCGGCGGCATCATCGCCACCAATACCACGCTTGACAGGGATGGCCTGATCAGTCCCGCGCAGGTGCAGTCGGGCGGGCTGTCCGGCCGGCCGCTGTTCGAGAAATCGACGCGGGTGCTGGCGCGACTGTCGCTGCTCACGGATGGCACCATGCCGCTGATCGGCGTCGGCGGCGTCGCCTCGGCCGAGGAGGCCTATGCCAAGATCCGCGCCGGGGCCACGGCGGTGCAGCTTTATTCGGCGCTGGTCTATGACGGGATCTCGCTCGCGGGCGAGATCGCGCTCGGTCTCGATACGCTGCTCAGCCGCGACGGGTTCGCGAATGTGGCCGCGGCCGTGGGCACCGGGCGCGCCGACTGGCTGTGACCCTGCCTCAGGCCGTGGTGCTGTCTGCCGTCAGGCGCAGGCCGCCGGCCTCTTCGATGAAGCTTATGATCTGGTCGAGCCCCGCCCCGCTGCGCAACTGCGCCAGCACGTAAGGACGCTTGCCACGCGCATCCGCCGTGTCGGCCTCGAGCTGCACCAGATCGACGCCGACATGCGGCGCGAGATCGGTCTTGTTGACCACCAGAAGATCGGATTTCGTCAGCCCCGGCCCGCGCTTGCGGGGAATGTCCTGCCCGGCGGCGGTGTCGATCACGTAGATCGTCAGATCCGCCAGTTCCGGGCTGAACGTCGCGGCAAGGTTGTCGCCGCCCGATTCGATCAGCACGAGGTCGAGATCCGGGAACGCGGTGTTGAGATCGGTGACGGCGGCCAGATTAATCGAGGCATCCTCGCGGATCGCGGTATGCGGACAGCCCCCCGTCTCGACCCCGCGAATACGGTCGCCGGGCAGCACCTGTGCGCGCATCAGGTGGTCTGCATCCTCGCGCGTGTAGATGTCGTTGGTGATCACCGCCATCGAACAGCGCGCCGCCAATGCCCGCGCCAGCCCCTCGGTCAGCGTGGTCTTGCCGGCACCCACCGGTCCGCCGATACCCACCCGCAGCGGGCCGTTCATGCGATGCGTGCTCATGTACGGAAAATCCTCACCTCTTGTGTCTCATGTTGCAGCGCCGCGAGATCACCGGCGAGCGCGCAGGTGCCGATATCGTCGAGCGAGGTGCAGGACGCCCGCGCCGCCATATCCTCGATCATCGGCAGCAGCCCGGTCAGCACTGCCTGCCCCTCGGTCTGGCCAAGCGGCACGTGGCGGATCGCGACGGTCACGAGGTTGCCGGCAAAGCCCTGCAGGTACAGCGCGATCACGTCCTTTTTCGGCAGGTCGAGACGGGCCGCGGCCTCACCCAGGGCGACCGGCAGCATCCGGGGCGGCCGCGCCGACCCGCTGATCCCGGACACGGTGCGCGCCAGTGCGGTGCCCTGATCGAGGCTTTCCTGAAGACGTTCGGCGCAGGGCGCGAGCGCCCGCGCCAGATCGTCCAGCACGTCGCAATCTCCCTCCAGCGCATGCGACAGCAGCACCGCGTCCTGCCAGCCTGCCCCGAACCGCAGGATATTGCCCAGCCACGCGGACAGGCTTTCGGCGTCATGCACCGTGCCGGTCGCAATCCCGGTCTCCAGCCCGTGCGAATAGGCGAAGGCCCCGGTCGGGAAGGTGGGCGACAGCCATTGCACAAGCGTGAGATGCGCGGATGTCAACATCAGGCGTGGCTTTGAGACGCGTGGCCGTGATCGTGGCCCGCATGGTCATGCCCACCGTGATCGTGCCCCATGGTCCGGCCCTTGCCATAGGCGCCGCCCTCGGGGCGGAACGGCCCGGTCACGGGTGTCAGCTCCGCGCCCAGATGCGCCAGCATCGCCTCGATCACGTGGTCGCGGCGGATCGCCAGATGATCCGCGCCCATCTGGCAAGGCGTGTGGCGATT
>JAWLEL010000267.1:0-4113 GCA_041686165.1 Lentibacter sp. | reverse complement strand
CGCTTGGGACAGAAAACCGGGACGTATCATGGCCCCACATGAATCGCATGGCATGCCAGCGTCAACTCAAAATCCGGGTTCCCGAGGATTCGCGGTATAGCAGCAACGCGAGCCAGAGATTTCCTTTGGCTGTCGGGCGTTGCGCCGGTCTCCGAGTTTCTGTCTGATTTGGCAGCAGCGGAAGCTGCCAAATAATTGGATGTTGGTACAGGATATCGGCTGGGGCTCAGCTCGAGCTTCCAAGCAGGTGGTACAGGACGGCGTCGACCTCGCCGCCTGTAAGGCGACGGTCGTCGGTGGCTGGCGGACGAACCAACATGATCAAGGGTGTTTCGGCATGAAGCTCACCATGCCGTGCCGTGGCGGGGTCGAGACGCATGGATTGCCGAAAAATCAAGTGGAAGTCACGACCTGATTTTCCAGAAATATCATCGGATGATCAGTAAGCATTCGCTGGAGGCCGCGGTCAAGCGACCTTGACCAGGGGCGTGGCCCCGTCCCATTCCCACGGCAGCAACTCGTGCAGGTGCGAGACCGGCAAATCGGAGATGCGGGCGATGATGTCGGCGAGCCAGGCCTGCGGGTCGATGTCGTTCAGCTTCGCGGTGCCGATCAGGGAATACATGAACGCGGCGCGCTGCCCGCCGCGCTCGGACCCCGCGAAGAGCCAGGACTTCCTTCCGAGGGCCACGCCGCGGAGGGATCTTTCGGCGGCATTGTTGGTCAGGCAGACACGGCCATCCTCAAGGAACCGGGTGAAGCTCGACCAATGGTTCGGCGACAGCAGGTAATCAATCGCCTTGGCGACCTTGGCGTGCTTGGAGAGCAGCGCTCGCTCGCCGCGCAGCCAGCGTTCCAGACCCTCGACCAGCGGGGCCGACAGGCGCTGCCGATCCGCCAGCCGATCCGCCGGGTTTTGCCCATTGATCTCCCGCTCGATATCGAACAGGGCATCGATGCGCCGGACGGCATCGAAAGCGATCGGCGAGATCTCCTTGGCGTTCTTGCCCTTGCGGATGTTGCTTTCAACATCGGCGAGTTCGAAGAACTTGCGCCGGGCGTGTGACCAACACAGGGCCGACACAACAGGCCCCGGCAATCGCTTCGGGTCGTAAAGCTGGTTGTATCCGGCATAGGCGTCGGCCTGGAGGATGCCCTGCCAGCCGGTGAGATGCCCGGTCGGATGCTCGCCGCCCCGGTCGCGGGAGAAGCGGAAGGTCACCGCCGGTGGGGCCGTGCCGCCAAAAGGGCGGTCATCGCGGACATAAGTCCAGAGCCGGGCCGTCTTCGTGCCACCTCGAGCGAGCAACGGGACTGTCGTGTCGTCGCCGTGCAATCGCTCGGCGGCCAGAACATGGTCCTCGATCAGGGCATGCAGCGGCTTGAGCAACTCGGTCACCGCGCCCACCTGGTCTGCGAGCGTGGAAAGGCTCAACTCCACGCCCTCGCGGGCATAGCGTTCGGCCTGGCGGTTCAACGGCTGGTGCTGACCGAACTTCTCGAACACGATCATCGCGAGCAGGCTCGGACCCGCCCAGCCCCGGGGCGTCGGATGGAACGGCGCCGGCGGTTGGCTGATCTTCTCGCAATCGCGACACGTGAACTTCTCCCGGACGGTCTGGATCACCTTCCACTGCCGCGGCACCACCTCCAGCGTATCGGTGATGTCCTCGCCCATTTTCACGATCCGGTCCGACCCACAGCACTTGCAGGCCGCCGGGGCCTCGACCACCACCCGCTCGCGCGGCAGATGCTCGGGGAATGGCTTGCGGACGGGCTTGCGGCGATCGAATGCTCGAACCTTCGCCGTCTTTTCCGCCGCCTGCTCGGCGCGGATGGTATCTTCGGCCGCGGCTGTTTCCAGTTCCTCGAGCTGCAACTCGAGCTGGTCGATCAGCCGGGCGGTGCGTTCGGCGCTGCGGCCATACTTCTCGCGCTTGAGCATCGCGATCTCGAGCTTCAGGCCCGCGATCAGCGCCTCGGACGCTGAAACCACAGCGTTCGAGCGGGCCAGTTCGGCGCGTAGTTTCTCGAGTTCGGAGGCGGCATCTGACATGGTCATAATCTACAATGCCGGTTCGCGAATGCCCATGCAAAACAGGGCTATAAGCGCAATTTATCCAGCCTTTGCAGGGCGTTGTGTCCAGCGCGGATTACGCCAGTCAATTCCCTCCAGAAGATAACCGAGCTGGGCTGCGGATATCTGGACCGCGTCGCCCGTGCGGCTGACCGGCCAGATGAATTTACCTGCCTCGAGGCGTTTCAGATAGAGCGATGTGCCGACCCCATCATGCCATAAAATCTTGACCAAGTCGCCTTTGCGCCCTCGGAAGCAGAATATCTCCCCGGCATGCGGATCGCGCCCGAGGCCTTGCTGGACCTGCAATGCAAGCGTGTTCATGCCACGCCGCATGTCGGTGACGCCACCCGCAATCCAGACCTTCACGCCCGCGGGAAACGCGATCATTGCCGGTCCACCACTGACAAAATCCGGGCAAGCGCTTCCGGGTCGACCACGATGGGCACGATAAGCCGACGGCCATTGGGCAGAGCAATCTCCACCTGCGAGTTCCGGGAGAGATCAGGGGGATCAACCGGCCCAGGCAGGGAGGCCGTGATATCCTTCGTCACGGTCACCGGTGTGAAGGATACCGGGCGGGACGCACCCAGCTCACCGTTGCGATACTGTCGACGCCAGATCGTCAACAGCGACCGGCACATGCCATGCCGCCGCGCCGTGGCTGCCACTTGTCGGTGGCCGACAAAACTTTCTTCAACGATCCGGATGACCTGCCCCCCGATGCTCCCTCATTCATAACGAGAGTCTGCGGGTCTGGTTTTCATAATCGTCGTCGTTGGTTCGGGCAAGCGCGTCGGGCGCGGAGCCCTCAAATTGCTCAAGCGTCCGGCGCGCTTGTGCGGCCAAAGCAATGGAGGCAGGGACGACCGCATTTGCACGCGAGCGCGCGCTGCGGCTTTCTGCCTGCGCCGCGGCCTACGCCATTCAGGTCAGCCGGGCTCTACGGCCGGCCAACCTGTTCATGACCCGTCGCAAGGCCGGGCAGGATTGTCCGCGCAACCTCACCTGGATCGTGAAGCAGAAGCATGCCGAGCTCCGGTTTTTCGGCGGGGAGGTCAAGAACGGAGAGACCGTGATCGTCAACGTTCACGGCGAGGACGCCCGGGTATTGTGGCAATGGGACCGGGTCGATCGGCCGAAGTTGATGAAGCTCCGCGGCATCGGGTCCTCACCCTACCTGTTCCCGGGTACGGCATCGCCGCGTCTGCGCAAGTCGGCGCTGAACCTGCCAACCGGCTGCATGTCCGTCGCGTCGATCATGGAGCTTTGGGATCTGGGCGACCGGCAGCTTGGGCTCGGGCTGTCGCCGCATCAATGCCGAGCCCCCGCGTGGCCTCGAATATACGACGCTCCTCAGCGGCAAGGTGAGAGACACGGCCACGGGTTTGGCACTCATTCCCTATCCCAAGCGCGATCATGCTTTTGCGCCTGAGCGCAAGGGTTTCCCGGTGCGACCCCGGTCCGGTCAGGACCCGACGACGGAAGCCGAACACGAGGGAGCAGCGGCCCTTCAGCACATGAACGAGGTTCTCGCACGGATCCAGGAACTCGAGGAGGCGCTCGAAGATCCAAGCAACACTTGGGGGCGCCTGCGCGAGGCATGGAGGCGCGCCGAGGATGAAGCCGATCCCAAGATGGCCGAAATCGTCCGGCAGGCACGGCGCATGTCAGTTCGGCCTCGGGCCAGAGCAGTTGAAGCAGCGGCTTAAGCTCTCTGGCAATCGGCGTGAAATAACGTTCCCGCGCTTCGTTCCGCGCCGCCTCCAACGCCTTTTCCAACCGGATCAGAACCGCCACTTCGTGTTCCAGCCGCGCGAGGTTGGTGCAGGCCACGTCCAGTTCCTGTTCGGTCTCGGCCAGACGTTCCTCCACCGCATCGCCCGAAGATCGGCTGATGCGCTCGTCCAGGCGGGCGAGGAGGGGCTTCAGTCGGTCGATCTCTTCCCGCGCCTGCTGCTCGACGGACTCGGCCCGTGTCAGCGCCGCCCTGGTACTGGACAGATCAGGCGCATCGCTCGCCATTTTGGCATGGA
>JAWLEL010000266.1:0-4133 GCA_041686165.1 Lentibacter sp. | reverse complement strand
GAGTCTTGTGGCTCAAAGGCGCGGGCAGCGCGTCGTGATCGATGCGAATGGTCGTGATGGCGGTCATGCGGTGTCTCCGTCCTGCTGTTCGAGCATGGCGAGGATCGCGCAGGCCATCCCGCCGAGGTACTCGCTGCGGCGAAACACGATCTCGTCGATCTCGTTCGCTTTGGTGAGGGTGGGCTCGACGGCCAGTCTGTCGGCCATGTGCGGCAGCAGGCGTGCCGCCTCGGCGTTGTAGCGTTGGGCGATGGTCATGGGGCAGTCTCCGATCCGGCTGGTTTTTCCTGATCCGAGAATCGCTCCGGTACGGAATGCAATCAACGAAAATCGCCGCAATTCCATTGCTTTATGACGCGCGGGGTGAGCCATGCAGGGCCTGAGCGAACGCCAGTATGCCGCCCGCGTCAGCCTGTCGCGCGGGGCCATCCAGAAGGCCAAGGAGGCCGGGCGGCTGGTGCTGCACCCTGATGGGAGCATCGACGCCGAAGCATCCGACACCCGTCGGGCCGAGACGACCGACCCGTCGAAATCCCGTGCGGCTCCCAAGGCAACCACGGCCGCAAAGTCAAAGCTGAAGCCGGTGCCCGAGGCCGCCGTGTCTGCGGTGGGGGACACGCTCAAGGAACAGGGAATGGCCGCGCCGGCCGTCGGCGGCAGCACGACCTTCCTGCAAGCCAAGACCGCGAACGAGGTGCTCAAGGCGCAGGAACGCCGCATCCGTCTCTCGAGGCTGAAGGGCGACCTGGTCGACAAGGCGCGTGCGGAAACGCTGATCTTCCGGCTGGCGCGCGAGGAACGCGATGCCTGGGTGACCTGGCCCGCGCGGGTGGCCGCACTGATGGCTTCGGAACTGGCGGCCACCCTCGGCGAGGGGATCACGGTGGAGGCGGCGGTGATGCAGAAGGTTCTGGAAGCCCATGTCCGCGCCCAGCTCGACAGCCTCGCCGAGATCCGCAGCGGCCTTGGATGACGATGTCGCGGGGTTCGATGGCGCGAAGGACCTGCTGCGCGCCTGGTCGCGGGGCCTGCGGCCCGACCCGGATCTGACGGTGTCGCAATGGGCCGACCGGCATCGCTGGCTGTCGTCGCGCGCGAGCGCCGAGCCGGGGCGCTACAAGACCGCGCGCACGCCCTACATGCGCGAGATCATGGATGCGCTCTCGCCGGTCAGCCCGGTGCAGCGGGTGGTGTTCATGAAGGCCGCGCAGGTGGGTGCCACGGAAGCGGGCAACTGCTTCATCGGCTTCGTGATGCATCACGCGCCGGGGCCGATGCTGGCGGTCCAGCCGACGGTGGAGCTGGCCAAGCGCAACTCGCGCCAAAGGATCGATCCGCTGATCGAGGAAAGCCCGGAGCTGCGGGAGCGGATCAAGCCGGCGCGCTCGCGCGACGCGGGCAACACGATGCTGTCCAAGGAGTTCGCGGGCGGCATCCTGATCATGACCGGGGCCAACTCGGCGGTGGGGCTGCGCTCGACACCGGCGCGGTACCTGTTTCTGGATGAGGTCGACGCCTATCCGGCATCGGCGGACGAGGAAGGCGATCCGGTCAGCCTTGCCGAAGCGCGGTCGCTGACCTTCGCGCATCGGCGCAAGGCGCTGCTGATCTCAACGCCCACCATCCGGGGGCTGAGTCGGATCGAGCGCGAGTTCGAGGCCAGCGACCAGCGCCGCTATCATTTGCCATGCCCGCATTGCGGTCATGTGCAATGGCTGCGCTTCGAACGGCTGCGGTGGGACAAGGGCCAGCCGGACACCGCGGAATACCACTGCGAGGGCTGCGACGCGCCCATTGCCGAGCATCACAAGACCCGGATGCTGGCGGCGGGCGACTGGCGCGCGACGGCGAAGGCGGAAGACCCGTACACCGTGGGCTATCACCTCTCGGCGCTCTACTCGCCGATCGGCTGGCTTTCATGGGCGCGGATCGCGCGGGCGTGGGAGGCGGCACAGGGCAATGACGAGGCCATGCGGGCGTTCCGCAACACGATCCTCGGCGAGACGTGGTTCGAGACGGGCGAAGCGCCGGACTGGCAGCGTCTGGCCGAACGGCGCGAAGAGTGGAAAGCGGGCACCGTGCCGGCAAGCGGGCTGTTTCTGACCGCGGGTGCGGATGTGCAGAAGGATCGGATCGAGATCGATGTCTGGGCCTGGGGCCGCGGGTTGGAAAGCTGGCTGGTCGATCACATCGTCATCGAGGGCGGCCCCGGCGATCCTGCCTGCTGGCAGAAGCTGACCGACCTGCTGGGCCGTACATGGGCGCATGCCTCCGGCCAGCACCTGACCATCGCCAAGCTCGCCATCGACACCGGTTACGAGACCAGCGCCGTCTATGGCTGGGCGCGGCAGGTCGGCTTCGCCCAGGTGGCCCCGGTCAAGGGGCTCGAGGGCTTCAATCGCGCGAGCCCGGTGACGGGACCGACCTATGTCGACGCGACCGTGGCGGGCAAGCGGCTTCGGCGTGGCGCGCGGCTGTGGTCGGTGGCGACCTCGACCTTCAAGGCCGAAACCTATCGCTTCCTGCGGCAGGAGCGGCCCACGCCGGAGGAGATCACCGCCGGTGCATCGTTCCCGGCTGGAACGGTGCATCTGCCGACATTGGCCGATGGCGAATGGCTCAAGCAGCTCACGGCCGAGCAGCTTGTGACAGTGAAGGGCAAGCGCGGCTTCTCGAAGCTCGAATGGCAGAAGCTGCGCGAGCGCAACGAGGCGCTGGACTGCCGGGTCTATGCCCGGGCGGCCGCCTGGATCGCGGGCGCGGATCGCTGGTCCGAGGCGCGCTGGCAGGATCTGGAGCGGCAGATGGCGATCGAACCGGACGGACCGGATGGGGATGCGGCCGCGAAATCCCTGCCACGCCCCTCGTCGCGGCGGCGGACGATGCGGTCGAGTTACATGAGTTGAGCGGTGATAATTCAGCCTGGCCGGACCATAGTCTTTGCCGCACGCAGCGGAGATGCTATCTCCGGGCAAGTGAAAATGCATGGAGTAGCCAATGACCGAGCCAACCATCGCGCAAAAAGCCCCATTCCCGACGGAAGTCGAAGAGGGAAAGACCTACATGTGGTGCGCCTGCGGCAATAGCAGCAATCAGCCTTTCTGCGACGGCAGCCATAAGGGATCAGGCTTTTCCCCAGTGAAATACACGGCCGAAAAGACCGGCAAAGTGTTCTTTTGCGGGTGCAAGCACACGAGCAACGCGCCGCTCTGCGATGGTACGCATTCAAGCCTGTAAACACGGGACAACGATCTCGACAACGGCATGGCATCGAGGTCAGTTGTTGCCATAACGATCAGGGTTTAATCGAACAAGATCAGTGAGCGTGCCCCGACCGGGCAAGGGATTCTGGTCGATCAGCGCCCAAGGCCCTGCGCCGATCGCGCAAGACGCCGTCGCAGGGAACGGTCGCGCTTGAGATGCCATTCGCGGCGCATGGCCTCGATGCGGCAGGGCCATCGCTCGGCATAGATCAGGCACCAAACACTGCCGCGTGTCGATTTCGCGCCGATGCCGGAATTGTGCTCGGCCAGGCGACGCTCGAGATCGAGTGTCCATCCGACGTAGGTGCGATAACCACCGGAGGTCTGACTGCCAAGGACGTAGACAAACCCGGTCACGACAGCTTTTTGCGTGCATCGCCGCGATGCCTCGAAAGCGGGCCACGCCGCCGCGCGGCAAAGTCCTCGATGATCATGTGCAGACGTCGCTCGTCGATGTCTTCCGGGTCGAAGGGCTTGCCGTACCATTCCAGCATCCGCTCGTGGTCCTCGTGTTCGGGATCGGCCACCGCCTCGAGGAATTCCTCGAACCCGGTAATACCGCCAACGTCCTCGGGCGGTGCCCGGCGCGCGCCGGCAATGAACTTTGGAAATTCGGTATCCGGGTCACCTTGGCGGATGTTTTCGACGGTGATGCGGTGCCGCCAGTTATCGCCGAAGTCATAGACATAGAGAAACGCGCGCACGTCGCGATCCAGCAGGGTGCCAAGCCGGATCGCCTTGGCCTTGTAAACCTTGCGTTCGTAGATCTCATCATCGGGATGCGGCTCACCATAGATCTTGTCGCCGATCACAAACTCGTAAAGGTGGTAGTCCCACCAATCCATCACGACCTGGATGATGTCGTGCAGC
>JAWLEL010000265.1:0-4141 GCA_041686165.1 Lentibacter sp. | reverse complement strand
CGGCGGTCTGGAACTCCGCGTCGCGATTGGCGATGAGGGTCACGGCATTTGGCTGGGTCGGCAGAAGCTCGGCGGCTTCTTCGATGGTGACGATGCGTTCCTCGGCTGGTACGTGAGAGAGGATCTTGCGCGCGGCCACGGTCTTGCCGGTGGAGGTGCCGCCCGAGACGATCATGTTGAGTTTGTTCGCGACGCAGAAGGCGAGCGCATCATCGATCAAACCCGCGGCCACCACGGCGCGCAAGGCGCGCTTTTTTTCGACGCGCAGGTCTTCGAGCTTGCGCTCTTTTCCGTAGAGAAAATCGAGCGCAATGCCCTCGAGTGGCAGGCTTGAGAAGAACCGCAGGCTGATCGACATGGCCGAGAGCACGGCGGGCGGGGTGATGACCTGTGCACGGATCGGGCGCCCCTTGTAGGTGATCGAGACCGAGACGATGGGGCGGTCCTTGCTCATCGTGGTATTGGCCGATGAGGCGATCTGGTTGCCGAGGTCCCTGACCTGAACGCCTGTCAGCCTTTGATCCAGCGCGCGCATGAAGTGATCGCCCTGGAATTCGCCCCAACAGGTCCCGTCGGGATTGATGCAGATCTCGATGACGTCGTCGCGGGCGGCGGCGTCGATCCGGTCGAGCGAGGTTTCGAGATAGCTCAGCGACATGGGCTCAGAATATCTCCAGATCGCGGTCGACCATGACCGTGACGCGTGCGCCCTGGTCGACATAGATGACGGGGCCGATTGAGAGATAGTCGCCTATGACGCTGTCCGTCGCATCTGCCAGATCATCGCCAACGTCTTCGAGAACGTCGGCGGCAGTCTCATCCTGAACCTCGGAGGCGGCGGCACCAGGTGCTGCGGAAATCAGCGAAATCAGGGCGGCCGACCCGAAACGCTCGGCAAAGCGCGTGTCCACGAAACCTGTGACACCGGAACGGCCCAGTTCATCGCCCCCGAAGGAGCTGATCTGGACGGTCTGGCCCGCGGGCAGGGTGATCCGGTCCCAGGCAATCGTGACGCGGCGCTGCGCGATATCGACGCCAGCGCGGTAGCGCCCGATGAGGCGGGATCCGCGCGGGATTAGGAGGCGCGTGCCATCGACGCTGTAGACATCCTCGGACACCACGGCACGGGTCTGGCCGGGCAGGGAGCTGTCGAGGGCGGTTTCCATGACGGCCTGGATCATGGTGCCCTGTAGAATCGTGTTGGAGGGATTGGCGATCACCTCGGCCTGCGTCACGGTGGAAGGCAACGCACCGTTCAGCACGAAATCCGTCACCTCGCCGAATGTGCGTTCGGTCAGAGCCGTTTCATTCGCTCCGGAGGCACCGCCAAAAGCGATGGTGGGCGAGGCGATGCGCCGCTCCTGGAAGGCGCGTTCCTCCGCGGCGCGGCGCTCCAGCTCGGCCATGCGCCCAGCTTCTTCTTCTCGGCGGAGCCGTTCTTCGTCTCGTGCGCGCAACTCGTCCTCGGACGGCCCCAAGGGCGCGGGGGCGGGACGGTTGGCTTCCAGCTGCGCCAGCTCCAGATCCATGCGCAGCTGTTCCAACTCGCGATCACGGGCGGTGAGCTCATCCCGGAACTGCTGCTGTGCGGACTCGGATGCGGCTTGCAAGGCGGCGATCTGGGCGGTCAGCGCGTCTATGGCCTCGGCGGCCGCTGTGTCTTCCTCGACCACTGGTTTCGGCGCGTTGCGCAGCTCCTCGATCTGGGCCTGCAGGGTTTCGATCTGTGCCAGAAGCTCGGCATCGGGCTCTGCAGGTTCCGGTTCGACCAGGACCATCTCGGGTTCGGGTGAGGGAAGGGCCTCAATGGCCCCAAACCCGTCGCCTTCGTTCTGGAAGACATCCGGTGTGGCCGTGGGCAGGGCTTCCTCTTCCTCGGGCTGTGAGAGGAGATATAGCAGCGCTCCGCCGGCACCGATCACAAGAACGACGACCAAAGCCAGAAGCGGCGCGCGCCGTGGGGCAGAGGCGGGGCCGCGGGCACTGCCTTGCTCGAGCGCGGTGAGGCGTTTTTCCAATTCAGTATTGCCCGTGTCACTCATGACGAAGCTCCCGCCGCAGGCGTCGCCTCGATGCAGACCACCTCTTCGCCGATCCGCAGCACCCATTGGGAATTCACGCCAGAAACCCGGATCACGTCACCTTCGGTGGCTTGCGTGTTGGCGGTCCGCTCGCGCCCGTTCGTGTAACGGAAGATCGCCGGCACGGGCGCGTTTTGCGGGAACTCGAAATACGTGAACGTCCCGTCATCCCAGATGCGCGTTGGCGTGAACTCGGTCCGCGCGCTGGTGCCGTAATTGTAGTTCGGCGCTTGGGCGGCGATGGCCCGGGTCGGGCGCGCAGCGTCCTCCGGATAGCGGAACTGCACAACGTAGAATGTCGGGCTGCGGACCTCCTCGACGTTGAAATAGTAGCTGCGCCGGTTGGTGTAGACCGTCACATTGGTATGGACACCGCGCGCGATGGGCTTGATTGCAAATGCCTGGCCCCCGGGCACGCCGTCAATCTCAAACCCTTCCGTGTCGCCCGCGATGATCGAGCGGATGTTTTCGCCGATCCCGAACTCGATGGTGGTCACATGGGTGAGCGACACGCTGAGACGGTAGACCTGACCCTCCTGGTAGGTGGCCAAGCGCACTCGGCTGTCGTTGGGACCGCCACGCGGGATGGCTTCGGCAGAGGCGAGGCCGGGCAACAGGGCAATGACAAAAATAAGCGATCTTATAAACAACAACGTCAGTTCTCCAATCTGTCGGAGCGGATGGAATATTCGAGCACGGTGAACCCAAACGGATTGGTCCAGACCTCGTCGATGGAGCGGCGGGTCTCGGGGCGGAACTCGAAGAGAAGGGTCGCGGTGAAGAGCCCGGTTTGGGTGCCGTTGATGGAGGTCAGACGCTTGCGCAGGCGCACCGTCGCGCGGTTGGTTCCGATCCGGTTGATGCTGAGGATTTCCACGTCGAGCCGAGCATTGGGGCCATAGACCGTCGGCGGGTAATTCTCGTTGGCGCTGTTCCAGATCTGGCGCAGCCCGCTCTCGGCAGCTCCGTCCGAGCGGCGCAGGACGCTGCGGATGCGCAGATCGTTGTCGAGCTGGTTGTAGACCTCGCGGTCGGTCACATAGCGGAACACTTCCGCCTCGATGATCGCCTGGTTGGCGGTGACGGATGTGGCCCCAACGGACGCCTCGGGCAGGGCAAAACCAGTGGCGGGATCGTAAGGGACAACGACGGGGGGCGGGTCGACATCGAGGATCGCGACTGCTGCGGCACTCAGACAGCCGATGATACCAAAGACAAGGCCCATCAGGCCAAGGCGTTGCCAGAGCCGTTCGCGGCGCAGCACGCCATAGACCAGTTCTTCCTCGATGATCTCTTGTTCACTCGCCACGCGTCACACCCCGCACTCACTCAGCCCGCAGCTCGGGCAGGGTGAAATCCATGAAGCGCTGCTCTTCGGCGATGGTGGCGGCATCGATCACGCCGCCCGTGCCATCGCCCACGGTTTGAATCGCTTCCAGCTGCCACATCGCCACGAGGGCTATGGCCAATTCAGCTGTCACACGCGTGTTGAGATCGACGCTTTGCTTGAGCTCTTCCATGTCGTCGATGAGCCCGACAAGGCGGTCGACCCGCTCGAGCGATTGGCCGGCATCTTCATAGCTGTTCTGGGCGGCGGCTGAGACGAGCGCGCCGGTTGTTGCCTGCGTGGCCACACGGTTGGCCCCGGGATTGCCGCTGGTGGCCATTTCCGAGAGCGTGTCTTCATCGAAGCCGAGATCGGCCAGCACCCGGTCCATCTGGGTTTCGATTTCGCCTGCGCCGGAGCCCGAGAGGCCCGAGAAATCCCCCGTCTTGATCGCCTCAATCGTGGCGAGGATGTCCCCGAACTCTTGGTCGAGCAGACCGTTCAACTCGTCTTCCATTTCCGTCCGGATGATTTCGGGAAGCTCGGCAAGTCGGGTGAGCGCTTCATAGGTTCTTTGCAGCTCCGCGAGTTGATCCGTGAGAAGGCCGAGCTGTTCGCGGAGCTGCGTCAGCTGCTCGTTTTGCAGGATCTCGTCTTCGATCATCTGCCGCAGCTGCTGGATGTTTTGCGCGATGTTCTGGGTGTCGACGACCGGTACACCTTGTGCTGCGGC
>JAWLEL010000264.1:0-4151 GCA_041686165.1 Lentibacter sp. | reverse complement strand
TGGATACGCGGCTTTTCTTTTTCGAGAATCTGGTCCTGCCGAGCGTCAAGGCGCAGACCGATCCCGATTTCACGCTGGTGCTGATGATGGGCGATCAACTGCCCGAGCCGTGGCGCGGACGGCTTCTGGAGCTGATTTCGGACGTGCCGCAAATCAGGCCGGTTTTCCTTCCCGAGGGGCAGAACCACATGGAGGCCTGCCGAGACGTGATGCTGGCCGCACGCGATCCGGATGCGGACCTCGTTGCCGAGTTCCGTCTCGATGACGATGATGCGGTGGCGGCAAGCTTCATCGCGCGTCTGCGGGGGCTCTATCCGCAGCTCAGGCCGATTTACAAGGAGGCGAAACGCTGCGCGGTGGATTTCTGCCGCGGCTTCCTGTTTCGTTGCGACTCCGATGGCAGCATCGGCTTCGAGCCCGTCCAGGCGCGGCTCTGGACACCTGCGCTGGCGCTCTACCTGCCACGGGAGCACCAGCGTAGCCTTCTCAACTATCCGCATATGCGCACATGGAGGCAGATGCCTGTCCTGTCGCTGAACACGGCGCCGATGTTCATTCGTGGCGGGCATGACGGCAATGACAGCGAGATCGGGCGGCGCAAGGTTGATCATTTCCGCTTCCGGATGGAAAAACTGCCGGACCTCGCGCGAGCGGAATTCGGGATCGACCTGGAGGCCTTCGAGCGCGATTGGGCCGCGCTCATGGCGCGCCGCGGCCCATCATAGCAATGCACCGCGGGCCATGTTGACAACCCCGTCGACTCCCCCTATACGCCCCTCATCCGGCAAGGGGCAGGCCCCCGGCACCGATACCGAAAGCGAAGTTTTCAAGATCCGAGCTACTGGTGCGAAGATCCTCTGCTAACCCACCGCGCCGTTCACCTCGGAATGGGAACGATGCGGTCTTTTCGTGTTGTGGACGCGCAGCACGGGATTTGAACTGAAACCGCAAGGGGACACCCTTGCAACACATGTGTTGAGAAACGGGAAAAGAGCCCTATGCCAACGATTCAACAGCTTATCCGCAAGCCGCGGAAGCCGAAGCCCCAGCGTTCCAAGTCGCTGCACCTGGAAGGCAACCCCCAGAAACGCGGCGTTTGCACACGCGTTTACACGACAACACCGAAGAAGCCGAACTCGGCGATGCGTAAGGTTGCCAAGGTGCGCCTGACGAACGGTTACGAAGTCATTTCCTACATCCCCGGTGAAAGCCACAACCTTCAGGAACACTCCGTTGTCCTGATCCGTGGCGGCCGTGTGAAAGACCTTCCCGGTGTTCGCTACCACATCCTGCGCGGTGTACTCGACACACAAGGTGTCAAGGACCGTAAGCAGCGCCGCTCGAAATACGGCGCGAAGAAGCCGAAGTAAGGGGACCGAGATATGTCACGTCGTCACGCCGCTGAGAAACGCGAGATTCTGCCTGACGCCAAGTTCGGCGATCGGGTGCTTTCGAAATTCATGAACAACCTGATGATCGACGGTAAGAAGTCGGTCGCGGAGAACATCGTCTACAACGCGCTCGATCGCGTTGAGGACAAGGTCAAGCGCGCACCCGTGGAGCTGTTCCACGAAGCGCTCGACAACATCAAGCCTTCGGTCGAGGTTCGCTCGCGCCGTGTTGGCGGTGCGACCTACCAGGTCCCCGTCGAGGTGCGCCCCGAGCGCCGTGAAGCGCTTGCGATCCGCTGGCTGATCAGTGCCAGCCGCGCCCGCAACGAGAACACGATGGAAGAGCGCCTTGCCGGTGAGCTCCTCGACGCGGTTCAGTCCCGCGGTTCCGCTGTGAAGAAGCGCGAAGACACTCACAAGATGGCCGAGGCGAACAAAGCCTTCAGCCATTACCGCTGGTAAACCCAAGGACCCTATCCAATGGCACGCGATTATCCGCTCGAACTCTACCGCAACTTCGGCATCATGGCGCATATCGATGCAGGCAAGACGACCTGCTCCGAGCGCATCCTGTTCTACACGGGCAAGTCCCACAACATCGGTGAGGTGCATGACGGCGCCGCGACGATGGATTGGATGGAACAGGAGCAGGAGCGCGGCATCACCATCACCTCCGCCGCGACGACCACGTTCTGGGAGCGCACCGAAGACGGCGAAAATGCCGATTCTCCCAAGCACAGGATGAACATCATCGACACGCCCGGCCACGTCGACTTCACGATCGAAGTCGAACGGTCTCTGGCTGTCCTCGACGGTGCGGTTGCCGTTCTCGACGCCAACGCCGGTGTCGAGCCGCAGACTGAAACGGTCTGGCGCCAGGCCGACCGTTACAAGGTCCCGCGGATCGTCTTCGTCAACAAGATGGACAAGATCGGCGCGGATTTCTTCAACTGCGTTCACATGATCGAGGACCGCACCGGCGCGATCGCCGTTCCCGTCGGGATTCCGATCGGTGCGGAGACCGAGCTGGAAGGCCTGATCGACCTGGTGACCATGGAAGAATGGCTCTGGCAGGGTGAAGATCTCGGCGCGAGCTGGATCAAGGCGCCCGTCAGGGAGAGCCTCAAGGATATGGCTGACGAATGGCGCGGCAAGCTCATCGAGAACGCCGTCGAAATGGACGACGATGCGATGATGGAGTATCTCGAAGGCAACGAGCCCGATGTTCCGACATTGCGCAAGCTGATCCGCAAGGGCTGCCTTGACATGGCTTTCGTTCCGGTTCTCGGCGGCTCGGCCTTCAAGAACAAGGGCGTTCAGCCGCTGCTCAACGCCGTGATCGACTATCTGCCCAGCCCGCTGGACGTTGTCGATTACATGGGTTTCGCGCCCGATGATGAAACCGAGACCCGCAACATCCCGCGTCGCGCGGATGACGACATGCCATTCTCGGGCCTGGCGTTCAAGATCATGAACGACCCCTTCGTCGGCTCGCTCACCTTCACGCGTATCTATTCGGGCGTGCTCAAGAAGGGCGACACGATCCTCAACTCGACCAAGGGCAAGAAAGAGCGCATCGGCCGCATGATGATGATGCACTCCAACGACCGCAGCGAGATCGAAGAGGCCTTCGCGGGTGACATCATCGCTCTGGCCAGCCTCAAGGACACCACGACAGGTGACACGATCTGCGACGCCAAGGCACCCGTTGTCCTGGAAACCATGACCTTCCCCGACCCGGTGATCGAGATCGCCGTCGAGCCGAAGACCAAGGGCGACCAGGAAAAGATGAGCCAGGGCCTTCAACGCCTGGCTGCGGAAGACCCCTCTTTCCGCGTCGAGACGGATCTCGAATCCGGCCAGACGATCATGAAGGGCATGGGCGAGCTGCACCTCGACATCCTCGTTGACCGCCTCAAGCGCGAGTTCAAGGTCGATGCCAATATCGGTGCGCCGCAGGTGGCCTATCGTGAGACCATCGGTCACGAAATCGAGCACACCTACACCCACAAGAAACAGTCGGGTGGTTCGGGTCAGTTCGCTGAAGTGAAGATGATCATCTCGCCCACGGAAGCTGGTGAAGGTTACTCCTTCGAAAGCCGTATCGTCGGTGGTGCAGTTCCGAAAGAATACATCCCCGGGGTCGAGAAGGGCATCGAGTCGGTCATGGACAGCGGACCGCTTGCGGGCTTCCCCGTGATCGACTTCAAGGTCGCGCTGATCGACGGCAAGTTCCATGATGTGGACTCTTCGGTTCTCGCCTTCGAGATCGCCTCGCGCATGGCGATGCGTGAAGGCCTGAAACTGGCTGGCGCGAAGCTTCTGGAGCCGGTGATGAAGGTCGAAGTGATCACACCCGAGGAATACACGGGCAGCATCATTGGCGATCTGACATCGCGTCGTGGCCAGGTGTCCGGCCAGGAGCCCCGGGGCAATGCCATCGCGATCGATGCCAATGTGCCGCTGGCCAACATGTTCGGCTACATCAACACGCTGCGTTCGATGTCTTCGGGCCGTGCGCAGTTCACGATGCAGTTCTCACACTACGATCCGGTCCCGAGCAATATCTCGGAAGAGATCCAGTCGAAATACGCTTGAGATATCAATGAATTGAGGCGCGCCTGAGTGCGCGCCTCCCAGGACAAGAAACAGGAGGCCATAATGGCAAAGGAAAAGTTTGACCGTAGTAAACCGCACGTGAACATCGGGACCGTTGGTCACGTTGACCACGGCAAGACGACGCTGACAGCTGCGATCACG
>JAWLEL010000263.1:0-4163 GCA_041686165.1 Lentibacter sp. | reverse complement strand
CGACTGGGTCCAGGAGGCGGGCCGCGCGACACATGCCATCGGCAAGATCGGCGATATCTTCTCGGGCCGGGGCATCACCACGAAAGCAAAGGGCCCCGACGCGGCGCTGATGGAGAACCTCTTCGAGACGATGGAGAGCCTGCCCGACGGCGGCCTGTGCTTTGCCAATTTCGTCGAGTTCGACGCCGAATACGGCCACCGGCGCGACGTGTCGGGCTATGCCCGCGCGCTCGAATGGTTCGACGGCGAGATCGGCAGGCTCCTGCCCCGGCTCCGCCGCGATGACCTGCTGATCCTCACGGCCGATCACGGCAACGATCCCACCTGGAGCGGAACGGACCATACCCGAGAGCGTGTCCCTGTCCTCATGCAGGGCGCGGGCACGGGAAGCCGCGGCCGCGTCGCCTTCGAAGACGTCGCCGCAACCGTCGCCGCCCATCTCGGCCTTGCCCCGCGCGGCGACGGGCTGAGCTTTCTCAACGAACCAGCCAAGCGCTGAGCCACGAAAGGCCCCTCCCCATGAGCCAGACCCTCACGATCGTCGATCACCCGCTCGTCCAGCACAAGCTCACGCTGATGCGCGACGTGACAACACCCTCCAGCCAGTTCCGCCAGCTTCTCGGCGAGATATCCCAGCTTCTGGCCTATGAAGCCACCCGCGATCTGCCACTGGAGATGCGCAAGATCGAAACACCGCTGCAAACCATGGACAGCCCCGTGCTGGCAGGCAAGAAGCTCGCCCTCGTCTCGATCCTGCGTGCAGGCAACGGGATGCTCGACAGCCTCTTGCAACTGATCCCCTCGGCACGCGTCGGCTTCGTCGGGCTCTACCGCGACGAGGAGACGCTTCAACCCGTCCAATATTACTTCAAGGCCCCCGAGGACCTGGCCGAGCGCGACATCCTCGTGGTCGATCCGATGCTGGCCACGGGCAACTCCTCGGTCGCCGCCATCGACCTGCTCAAGCAGGCCGGAGCCACACGCCTGCGCTTTCTCTGCCTGCTCGCCGCGCCGGAAGGAGTGGCGCGCATGCAAGAGGCGCATCCGGACGTTCCCGTCATCACCGCCGCCCTCGACGCGCGCCTGAGCGATGTCGGCTACATCCTCCCCGGCCTTGGCGATGCAGGCGACCGCATGTTCGGCACGAAATAGCTCAATTTCCCCCATTGCGGCGCTAGACTCAGCCCCTCCGATCAGGCAAATTCGAGGTCACACTTGTGGGGGCAAGACATGATTTTGAAACGACTCATCGCCGTAAGCGTCATCATATCCTCTTTCGGCATCCTGGCCGCAGAGAGCCAGACGCTGAGCGACGCGGCCGGCCCGGCGGAGTTCCCGCCGGCGAGCTTCGAGGGCAAGCAATTCGTCGATAGCAAGGGCTGCGCCTATGTGCGCGCGGGCATCGACGGCGCGGTCAACTGGGTGCCCCGCGTGACACGCTCACGCAAGCTCTTCTGCGGGTTGAAACCGACCTTCGCGCAGGACGGAACACGTCCTGCCGAAACTCGTCAGGCCTCAAGCGGCACGGCGGAGCAGATCGAACTCAAGCCGGAGACGAAGACAGCCGCCGTGGCCAAGCCGGCTCCCACAGCCGAGCCCCCGGCCAAACCTGCTGCCAAACCCGAACCGCAACCCCGCGTTGCACAAGAATCCAAGCCAAAGCCACGCGCCAATCCGGTCCGCAGCCAGACAACCGTCGCGGCTGCCGCGCCAGCCCCGCAGGCAAAAACGCCAGAGCGCACCGCGCCCAAGACGGTTCAGCGCAAGGCAGCTCCGAAACCGGAGACCAATCGCAGCGCTCGCCGCACCAGCTGCCCCGATTATACCGGCATCAGCGCGCGCTATGCAGGCTCTGGCCCGGGCGTGCGGTGCGGCCCCCAGGAGCAGGAGGGCATCACGATCACGCGTCAGCCTGTCACGGTGGTGCGCAACGGAGAGTCGAAAGTGGTCCAGAAACGGGTTGTGCGCGAAGGTCGCGTGGTCAAGCGTGATCCCGAGACAGGCCGCGTCGACGCGCCCGCCAATGCGCGGATCGTTCCGCGACACGTCTATGAGAAAAACCGCGCCTCCAATGTCAGGCGGAAGACACCCGAGGGCTACCACAAGGCCTGGGACGATGACCGCCTGAACCCCAAGCGAGGCGAGATGACACCGGATGGCATCCGTCAGAGTGACCTTGTCTGGACACGCACCGTCCCCCGCAAGCTCTACCTGCGCGAAACAGGCCGGGTAGTAGGACATCTCTTCCCCGATCTGCGCTACCCCTACACCTCGATGGACGCCCAGAACAAGGCAATGGGGCTCACGAGCTCGACCCGCAGCAAGCCCAAGGCATCCGTGCAACGCGAAAAGCCAAGCCGCAAGATCGCCGCTTCGGGAGCAAGCCGCTATGTGCAGGTCGGAACCTTCGGTGTCCCTGCCAACGCGCAACGCGCCGCGCAGCGTGTGCAGGCGGCGGGGCTGCCAGCGCGCATGGGCCGGATGACGCGAGGTGGTCAAAGCTACAAGGTCGTTCTGGCTGGACCCTTCGCGCCGAACCAACTGGACACCGCTCTCGGCAAGGCGCGCCGCGCTGGCTTCTCGGACGCGTTCGTGCGCTAGGACGAGCAGCACACAAGCAAGCTCTTTCACGAGGGCTTGCGAGGCCTTCGATTTCGCGGACACCTGCCGCAGAGACTTTCCCGAAACGCGTTTCGGGATGCATCCTTTGCCTGTGCTCCGTCTCTCTCCGATGTCCCGGGTGATAGAGGGAACGCTTCAGACAAAGCCTCTCCAGAGCAAAATCAAGATCACGGCTGTCGCGACGAAGAGCAGGTTGAAGGCGATTGTCGCAGTCAGCCGCAGCGCCGCCCTGATCTTCCTCTCGCGAGGGTCGATTCCTTCAAGATAGGCGGTAAGCTCGTCATGAGCGCGGGTCAGCGCGAGCGCATCATTCTGCGCGGCAAGCAGCGGATGATCGGCGCGCTTGAGTGCCTCCACGATGAGCCTGCCATTGCGCGCCTGACGCGCGGGAAGAAGCCGCCCTGCCTTGCTCAGCGCACGCGCAAGGGTATCCGCCTTGACGCCAAGCCGCCCCTCGAAAAGCGTCAACAGATCGCTTTCCCAATTCGTCAATCGCTCGGTCTCGATCACGGCTGTCTCGCCATTCTGGCGCCTTTGGCTTTGTCTTCATCGCGCAGCTCATTTATCACTGGCACATGCTGAACACCATCTCTCACGGCCCTGCCACCGACAAGCCCGCCCTGTTGATCTCTCATGGCCTCTTCGGCTCGGCGCGCAATTGGGGCGTCATCGCCAAGCGCCTGTCCGATGACCGCCGGGTCATCGCCGTCGACATGCGCAATCATGGCCGCTCCTTCCACGCGGACGATCACAGCTACGAAGCACTGGCCGGCGACCTTGCCGAGGTGATCGAGGCCGAGGGCGGCGGGCAGGTGGATCTGCTGGGACATTCCATGGGCGGAAAAGCGGCCATGGTGCTGGCCCTGGCGCATCCCGGCAAGCTGCGCTCGCTCGCCGTCGCAGATATCGCGCCGGTCGCTTACACGCATACCCAGCAGCCCTATATCGACCTGATGCAATCGCTCGATCTGACGGCCATCGAAACCCGCGGAGAGGCCCAGGCCGCGCTTGCGAGCAAGGTCGATGACCCGTCGCTGGCCGCTTTCTTCGTCCAGTCGCTCGACCTGCGCGAGAAACGCTGGTTGCTCGGATTGGATGCGCTATCGGCCAACATGGAAAACATCCTCGGCTTCCCCGAGATGGGCAGCGCCTCCTTTGACGGCCCCACGCTGTTCTTGTCGGGTGCGGCCTCGGACTATGTGCAGCGCGCGCACCGCGAGCGGATCAAGGCGCTCTTTCCAGCCGCGCGGTTCGCTTCAATCCCGGGTGCCGGGCACTGGCTGCATGCCGAGAAGCCGCGCGAGTTCGAGGCGGCCATACGCACCTGGCTCATGGCGCAGGACGATAGCTGACTGGGGCGTATCCCGTTTGATCGGGTTCGGCCTATCGGCGGATCGGGCGAGGCGACGCTTGCAAAGCACGACGCGTTTTCCCGGTCCGGCCAGTTCAACCCGACACGCTCCAGGCTTCGCGTGAGCTGCTCAAAAATACCGCTCGAGGCGTGCTGCCAGCGCACGCGCGGCCTCGTCATGCGCACTTGG
>JAWLEL010000262.1:0-4169 GCA_041686165.1 Lentibacter sp. | reverse complement strand
CGCGCCACGTCCACTTCGGCCGCCTCGGCCAGAGAGATCAGCGCGGCGAAGGCGGCATCATCGATTCCAGTCTTGCTGTAATCATAGAACACCCCGCAAGCCTCGATACCGAAGCGATCCGCACGGGACTCATCGGCCTCGAAAAGCTCGGTGATCGCGGGGCGGACCTTCCCGATCGCGAAGAGCCGCGCCCAGGCGGATTGCACCTTGTTGAGCGCAGTCTTGCTCATGGGGCCCAATGAACCTCCATATCCTCGAGCACTGCGTTCACAGGCGCGCGCTCGGGTGACAATGTTGTCGCGCGCTCAAGCGCCTTGCGCTTTTCAGCGCCGGTGATGACGAGATGCTTGTTGAGTGCCCCGTTGAGCACATGTGCCGTCATCGTCACGCGCATTTCCGGCTGCCCCTCGGCTTCGATGGTCTGCAAAATGGTGCGTGTGTGCGGGCTCAGCGCCTCGGCCAGCCCCCGCGCCTTGGGAAAAAGCGAGGCCGTGTGCATATCCGTGCCCATCCCCAGCAACAGAACCGATATCGGCAGGCAGGGTGCGATGGCCGATTCGACCTCGGCCAATGTCTCCTCCGGCGTGGCGTGTCCGGTATAATAGGGATGGAAGACCGCCTGCGCCGCGGGGCCCTGCAAAAGCCGCTCGCGGATGAGCCGCGCATTCGAGCGCACATGCGCCTCGGGAAGCCAGCGCTCGTCGGACAGCATTATGTCGACGCGATCCCACTGGATTGTCGCTGCGCAAAGCGCGTCGAAAACAGGCCCCGGCGTCGTGCCGCCCGGCACGACGAAACTGGCCCGGTCCTCGTGAACGAGCACATTTTCAAGCTGCCCGGCCAGCTTGTTGGCCAACCCCATGATCATGAGGTCTTCATCCGGGTATTCGCTCAGTTTCATGCCTTGATCTCCCTCCAGCGGCGCCCGTCCTGATGCATGAGCATCAGCGCATCATGCGGCCCCGAGCTTCCTGGCGCATAGGGCAAGGGCGTATCGCCCCGCTCCTGCCAGCTTCCGATGATCGGATCCGTCCAACCCCAGGCCGCCTCGACCTCGTCATCGCGCATGAAGAGCGTCTGGTTGCCGCGGATCACGTCCATGATGAGCCGCTCATAGGCATCGGCCACCCCTGCCGCTTCCGGCCCGAGCGCCTCTGCAAAACTCATGTCGAGCGGCACGTCGATGAGCCGCATGCCGCCCGGCCCCGGCTCCTTGATCGTCACGCCAAGCTCGATCCCCTCGTTGGGTTGCAACCGAATCGTCAGGATATTGCGGTGCCGCCCTGCATCCTCATCGAAGATCGAATGCGGCGTGTCCTTGAACACGACGGCGATTTCCGAGGCGCGTTCCTTGAGCCGCTTGCCCGTGCGTATGTAGAACGGTGTCCCGGCCCATCGCCAATTGCTGATATGCGCCTTGAGCGCGATGAAACTTTCCGAAGTGGCCGCCTCCTGGCCCACGTCCTCGGCATAGCCCGGCGTGTCATCGCCTGCCTCGTATTGCCCGCGCACCAGCTCGTCTGGCTCCACCGGCTCCAGCGCCCGGATCACCTTGAGCTTCTCGTCACGCACCGCGCCGGGCTCGAACCGGGCGGGCGGCTCCATCGCGATGAGGCACAGAAGTTGCATCAAGTGGTTTTGAACCATGTCGCGCATCGCTCCCGCGCGGTCATAATACTCGCCGCGCCCGGCAACGCCCACCGTCTCGGCAACGGTGATCTGGATATGGTCGATATACTGGCTGTTCCACAGCGGCTCGAACAGCATGTTGCCAAAGCGCACGGCCATGAGATTCTGGACCGTCTCCTTGCCCAGATAATGGTCGATCCTGTAGATCTGGCTCTCGTCGAAATGCGCAGCGAGGGCGGCATTGAGCGCCTTGGCGCTCTCCAGGTCCCGCCCGAAGGGCTTTTCGACGACGATCCGGCACTCCTCGCCTGCCAGGCCATGCTTGTGCAACCGCTTGGCCAGGTGTTCGAACAGGCTCGGCCCGACAGAAAAATAGAAGGCGTGAACGACATCCCGGTTACAGAGACCCTTGAGCTCTTTCCACCCCCTCGCGCCCTTGGCGTCTAGCGTGACATACTCGATCTGGTCCAGAAATGCGGCGTAGTCAGCGGGCTTGATGCCGTCCGTTTCGCCATGCTCCCGGAGCGCTGCACTTACGAAGTCGCGATAGCTCTTTGTATCATGCTCGCTGCGCGCGGCCCCGATCACGCGAGCCCCCTCGGGCATCTGCCCCGCGCAGAAGCGGCGAAACAGGCTCGGCAGGATCTTGCGCTGCGCAAGATCGCCCGTCGCCCCGAAGATCACGAGGTCGAATTCTTCAACTGGGATCGTGCGCGAAACCATGCGAGCTCCAACAGGTTGGACGGGCCTTCGCGGCGAGGATAACACCCTTGGGGGCGTTCACAATGGCGTCAGACATGGCAAAGAGCCTTTTTTCGCCCATGGCTTCGCGCTAGCCCTGAGCCGAGCAAGGAGGCGTTTGAATTCATGGAAGATTTCGCGAACATGGCCGCTACCTCGGCCAATCAGGGCAAGTTCTCCGACCCGGAGCTGACAGCGGGCGGCGAGCCGCGCGCACATGTCAGCCTGACCGATCCGCAGACGCTCTGGTTCAACACGGGAACGCTGTGCAACATCACCTGCGCAAACTGCTATATCGAAAGCTCGCCCACCAACGATGCGCTGGTCTATATCACGCGAGAGGAGATGCGCCCCTACCTGGAAGAGATCACGACGCTCGGATGGCCCGTCCGCGAGATCGGGTTCACGGGCGGCGAGCCGTTCATGAATCCCCAGATGGTGGCGATGATCGAAGACGCGCTCACACGCGATTTCGACGTGCTCGTGCTGACGAACGCCATGCGCCCGATGATGCGCAAATCCGTGCAGGAGGCCCTCCTGGCGCTCGATGACGCCGCACGCACACGGCTCACCTTGCGCATCTCGCTCGACCACTGGAGCCAAGAGCTGCATGATGCCGAGCGCGGCAAGGGCAGTTTCGAGCGCACCCTCGAAGGCATGCGCTGGCTGCGCGATCAGGGCTTCACACTGGCAGTGGCCGGGCGCATCGCCTTTCACGAGAGCGAAGATGCCGCCCGTGCGGGCTATGCCGCGCTTTACGCCCGTGAAAACTTCAAGATCGATGCGCAAGACCCGGGCATGACTGTCCTTTTCCCGGAGATGGACATGAGCGTGGAAGTTCCCGAGATCACCACGGCCTGCTGGGGCATCCTCGGAAAGTCCCCGCGCGACGTCATGTGTTCCTCCTCGCGCATGGTGGTCAAGCGCAAAGGCGCCGACTCGCCTGCCGTGCTCGCTTGCACGCTCTTGGCCTACGCGCCCGAGTTCGAGCTGGGAACCACGCTCGCAGAGGCAGATCGCCCCGTCTCGCTCAACCATCCCCATTGCGCGAAGTTCTGCGTTCTGGGCGGCGCATCCTGCTCCGGGTGACGCCAGGGCCGTCTGCAAGATATCGAGCAAGGCACTCGGAATTTCCTTGTCCGCGCCCCGCGTCGCCGACATTCTTGCTGCATGGATCATCGCGACGTTCTCAAAACCATCCCGGCACCCGAGCGAGCCGCCCTGCAGGAGCGCTCGGATGCGGCCGGGCTCACCCATCTGGCGCTTTATCTGGGCGCGCTTGCCGTCACGGGCACTTGGATCACCGCCGGCGCGCCGCTCTGGTGGGCCGCACTGTTGCCCCATGGCATCCTGCTGGTCTTTCTCTTCACGCTGCAACATGAATGCACGCATGATACGCCCTTCGCGAGCCGCTGGCTAAATCGCATCGTCGGCCACCTTTCGGGACTTGTGCTGGTTCAGCCCTTCACCTGGTTTCGTCACTTCCACCTTGCCCATCACAGGCATACGAACGACCCCGAGCATGACCCCGAACTTGCAGAGGGCCCGCGCCCCGGGACACGCGCGGCCTGGCTCTGGCATGTCTCAGGCCTGCCTGCCTGGCGCGGCTGGCTCACGGGGGTCATACAGCAAGCGATCGCCCCGCGCACCGCGCCCTATCTGCCCGAACGCGCCCTTCTGAAAATGCGCCGCGAGGCGCGGCTGATGCTCGCGGCTTACGTGCTTCTCTTCGCGCTCTTCGGCTGGTCGCTTGTCTGGCTCTGGGTGGTGCCGATGCTGCTCGGCCAGCCCGTCCTGCG
>JAWLEL010000261.1:0-4180 GCA_041686165.1 Lentibacter sp. | reverse complement strand
TCCATGCGCATCGTGTCGGGGTTGAATTCGGCCCCGACCGGGTTCTGCATCCAGCCGTTGGCGATCAGGATCCAGAGCGCCGAGAAGTTCGAGCCGATGGCCACCAGCCAGGCGACGACCATGTGCTGCACTTTCGACAGCTTGTCCCAGCCGAAGAAGAACAGGCCCACGAAGGTCGCTTCGAGGAAGAAGGCCATGAGCCCCTCGATCGCCAGCGGCGCGCCGAAGATGTCGCCGACATAATGGCTGTAATAGCTCCAGTTCATGCCGAACTGGAATTCCATCGTGATGCCGGTGGCCACGCCGAGGACGAAGTTGATGCCGAACAGCGTCCCCCAGAACTTGGTCATCTGCCGCCAGATGGGGCGATTCGTCATGACATAGACGGTCTCCATGATCGCCACGAGGATCGACAGACCCAGCGTCAGCGGCACGAAGAGGAAGTGATACATGGCCGTCAGCGCGAATTGCAGGCGCGACAGCTCGACCAGATCGATCTCCATTAGGGTGCTCCTTGATCGCATATATTCCGCATTCGAGATGCGAATGCCGTAGTCGTATTCCGATTCACATATGTATTATTTGACCTATGTCAAAAACCTGCATCAAAGATACAGTTTATTTCGGCGCGCCCATCTCAGGAGCCCTGACGGGGACGACACGATCGGCGAAGTCCACCTCCTCGCGCCGGTGGGCCGCCATCACGATCGCCGCACCGGGCAGCGCCGCGCGAATCCGCCCGAGCACAGCGCGGGCCAGCGGGGCGTCGAGCCCCTCGGTCGGCTCGTCCAGGAGCAAAAGAGCGGGCTTGCACAGGATCGCGCGGGCCAGGACGAGCCGGCGCGACTCGCCCCCCGAGAGCCCCGCCCCACGGAAGCCGAGCCGCGCCCCAAGCCCACCCTTCGCGCGGATCGTATCCGCGAGCCCGGCTGTCTCGAGCGCCTCCCATAAGGCCGCCTCGGAAGCCTCGGGCGCGGCCAGACGCAGGTTCTCGGCGACCGTCCCGGCAACGAGCGCGTGCCGCTGCGGGACCATCGCGCTGTGCGCCGCCCGCGCATCGGTGCGCAGCGCGCCCGGGGGGGCGCCCCCGAACGTCAGCTTGCCGCCATCCGGCGCAAGCGCGCCCGCGGCCATGAGCAGCACGGTGGATTTGCCGCATCCGCTCCGCCCGGTCAGCGCGACGGTTTCGCCGGGCCCGGCGGAGAAGCTCAGCGGCGCGAAGAGGGCCAGGCCCTCCGCGCCCCGTTTCACCACGAGCGCCTCGGCGACAAGGCGTCCCCCGGCCTGCGGGGCCGGCCCCTCGGGGTCATCGCCGCCGGTCTCGTCGACCATGGGCGCGATCCGCCGCGCCGCCGCGCGCATCCGCCCGATCTCCGACAAGGCGCGGCGCACCGGGGCGACCGCTTCGGACAGGGCCAATGCCGCGAAGATCCCGATGGCCGCCTGCGCCGCCGTGACCGTGCCTGCCTGCGCCAGGGAGACGCCGAGCCCGATGCAGGCGGCCACGACCATCCAGCCCAGCGCATCGAGCCAGAACCCCGTGCGCCGCTCGACAGCCTCCACTGCGGCCTGCCCGCGCGACTGGTAGCGCGCGGCCTTCTCCACACCGGCCCGCGCCGTCGGCATCCGCCCGAAGGCGATGAGCTCTTCGCGCGCGGTGAGCTGATCGATCATGCGGCTGCGCAGGGCCTGCATCCCGGCCTCGGCGCGCCGCGACGGGGCCTCGGCGAGCCTGCGCCCGGCGAGGAAGACCAGAGTCGGCAGCACGCCGTAGCCGAGCGCGATGACGAGGCCGATCACTGGGTGAACGAGGATGGAGACCGCGGCGGCGGCGAGCGCGATCACGGACAGGCCCGCCGCGCCCGGGATCACGAGGCGCAGCGCCAGCCCGTCGAGCGCGTCCACATCCGCGGTGACACGGTTCAGGAAGACGCTGGCGCGCAGCCGCTCCAGTTGCCGGTAGGGCGCGCGCAGGACACCGCCCAGCAGCCGCAGGCGCAGGTTCGACAGCGCGCGCAGGGTGGCGTCATGGGTCGTCAGGCGCTCGCCATAGCGCGCCGCGGTCCGGCCCAGGGCCAGGAAACGGATCATGGCGGAGGGGACGAACACGTTGAACACCACCCCCAGCCCGATCATCCCCGCCGCCGCGGCCGCCGTGATGAACCAGCCTGACAGGGCCAGCAGGGCCACGCCCATGGCAAGGACCACGAGCGACAGACCGAGGCCCCGCGCGAAAGCCCGGCGCTCGCCGGCGAGCAGCAGCGCGATCATTTTCAGCAAGGCTCTCATGGCTGCGCCTCCAGGGCGACATGCCGCTGCATCCGCGCCAGCAACCTTGGATCATGCGTCGCCACGACCAGCGTGCCGCCCGCGTCCACATAGTCCAGAAGCGCATCGGCGATATGCTGCGCGGTCTCGGCATCGAGGTCCGCCGTCGGCTCATCGGCGAGAACAAGGCCCGGCTGCCCATGCAAGGCCCGCGCGAGCATGACGCGCCGCGCCTCGCCCCCCGAAAGCCCTGCGCCGGTGTCTCCGAGCGGTGTCAGCGCGCCCGCGGGTAGCGTCCGGATGATCGGGGCGACACGGGTCTTTTCCAGCAGGCCGGAGTCCAGCCCCTCTCCGAAGCCGATATTGTGGCGCAGGGAGCGGCCAAGAAAGCGCGGCACCTGCGGCATCCAGCCGAGCCCCGCGCGCCAGGCGTCGGCGGTCTCGCCCGACAGGACATGATCGCCCAGCCTGATCTCGCCGCGCGTGGGCCGCTCGAGCCCCGCGAGCAGCCGCAGCAATGTCGTCTTGCCGACACCGCTCGCACCGCTCAGCGCCAGGCTGTCGCCGGGCCGGATCTGCAGATCGGGATAGGCCAGTGTCCGATCCTCATGCGCGAGCTGCACGCCGTGCAGCGACACCCCCGTGAACGGCAGGGCCGGCCCGTGACCGCCCTGGCCCAGCATGGCCACGCGCGGGTCATCGCGCCAGGCCTCGAGCTCGTCGAAGACGGCATCGGCGGCCGACTTGTCGTGCCAGGCGGCCGCGAGATCGCGCAGGGGCTGGAAGTAGTCCGGGGCCAGCAACAGCACGAAGATACCGGCAAACGGCGTGAGCGTGCCGCCCCAGGCCCCCCAGCCGAGCTCTCCCAGCAGCGCGAACCCGACCCAGACCGCGATCATCGCGACGCCGAGGGCGGAGAAAAGCTCGAGCACGGTCGAGGAGAGAAAGGCGATCCGCAGCACCTGCATCGTCCGCTCCCGCAGGCTCTCGGATGCGTCGGCGAACCCGTCGATCACGCGCGGACCGGCGCCGATCAGCTTCAGGTCGGAAAGCGCCGCCAGCCGATCCGCCAGAAGGTCGTTGAGCGATCCGATCTCGACCATCTGCTTCTCGCTGGCCTCTTTCGCGGCCCAGCCGACAAGGGCCATGAACAGCGGGATCAGCGGCCCCGCCAACAGGAGCACGACGGCCGCAGCCCAGCTGAACCAGGCGGTGATGGCGAGGATCACGACAGGAACCACCATCATGCGCATGTGGGCAGGCTTGTAGCGCAGCAGGAAGGGCCGCAGGGCTTCGAGCTTCTCGGTCACCAGCGCCGCGATGGCCCCGGCCCCGCCGAAAGGCGACGGGCCGCTCACCGCGGCTTCGCGCGCGATGATCCGGGCGCGCAGGCTCTGGATCTGACGCTCCGCCGCCGCGCTCAGCGCCGCCTGCGCCATGCGGTTCAACCCGGCGCGCAGAAGCCCCAGCGCCAGGAACGCAGCGGCGGCCCCCCAGGCGGCGACCTGCGCGCCTGTCAGCAGCGATGACAGGACCGACGCGATGATCCAGGCCTGGGGAATCCAGACGAGGCTCGCAGCCACCGACAGGGCAGCGCCCCGCCGCCCGGGCTGCGCCTCGATTGCAGTCTGATCGCCCGACTCCGCCATCGTCACCGTCCTTTACTGGTTCCCGCCTGTTACGGCAATTGCGACGGGTTTGACGTGATCTGGATCAAGGAAAGCAATATCGCAGATACACTTTTCCAGGACCCAGAGGCGGCATCTGCTGCGCTCTGGAGGAAGGGCGGCAATGCGCAGGGAGCGGGGTTTGCAAAGCTTTGAGCGAGGTTAGGCCAGCGTCAGCCCCTGGGGTGGCGATCCAGCATGCTGTCAAAGCGCTTTATATTTGCCAGATACATCCCCTGTATGAT
>JAWLEL010000010.1:0-18512 GCA_041686165.1 Lentibacter sp. | reverse complement strand
TCCTTCTTCTCGGGCACCACGCCGCAGGCCTCGCAATGCACGACGGGAATGGGGCAGCCCCAGTAGCGCTGGCGGGAGAGGCCCCAGTCGCGCAGGCGGAACTTGGTCACGCCCTGGCCCCAGCCTTCGGCCTCGGCCTTGTCGATGGTGGCGTCAATCGCCTCCTCGCCCGTGGCCACGTCGAGCCCGGCGAAATGATCCACCCAGCGCACCTTCTCCGTCTTCGGCGGCACGAAGGCCTCGGACTCGACAGGCTGGGGATCATCAAGCGCAAAGAAGGTGTCGATCACTGGCAGATCATACTTGCGGCAGAAGTCGAGGTCGCGCTGGTCATGAGCCGGGCAGGCGAAGATAGCGCCGGTGCCGTAGTCCATAAGGATGAAATTGGCGATCCAGACAGGCAGCTCCGCGCCTGTCAGCGGGTGCTTTACCTTGATGCCGGTGTCATAGCCCAGCTTCTCGGCCTTCTCGATGGCTTCTTCCGTCGTGCCGCCCTTGCGCGCTTCAGCGAGGAAAGCGTCCACCTCCGGGTCGCCCTCGAGCCCCTTGGCAATCGGATGATCCGGCGAGATGCCCACGAAGGACGCGCCGTTCAGCGTGTCGGGCCGCGTGGTGTAGACGGTGATCGGATCGCCCCCGTCCATGCGCTCGAAATCGAACTGCAAGCCGCGGCTTTTGCCGATCCAGTTCTCCTGCATCAGCCGCACCTTCGCAGGCCAGTTGTCGAGCCCTTCCAGGGCCTCCAGAAGCTCGTCGGCCATGGAGGAGATATTGAAGAACCACTGGGTCAGCTCCTTGCGCTCGACAACGGCGCCCGAGCGCCAGCCGCGCCCGTTCTCGACCTGCTCGTTGGCCAGAACGGTCATGTCCACGGGGTCCCAATTCACCACAGCGTTCTTGCGGTAGACGAGACCCTCTTCAAGAAAGTCGAGAAAGAGCGCCTGCTGCTGGCCGTAATATTCCGGATCGCAAGTGGCGAACATGCGCGACCAGTCGAGCGAGAGGCCAAGCGGCTTCATCTGCTCGACCATCGTGTCGATGTTGCCATAGGTCCAGTCCTTGGGGTGGCCGCCGCTCGCCATGGCCGCGTTCTCGGCAGGCATGCCGAAGGCGTCGAAGCCCATGGGGTGCAGCACGTTGTGCCCCGTCGCCAGCTTGTAGCGCGCGATCACGTCGCCCATCGTGTAGTTGCGCACATGGCCGATATGCAGCTTGCCCGAGGGGTAGGGAAACATCTCGAGCACGTAATATTTCGGCTTGCCCTCGGCGCGTTCGGCGCGGAAAAGCCCTGCCGCATCCCACGCTTCTTGCCACTTGGCCTCGATCTCGCTTGCTTGATAACCGCTCATATCGTCACTTCGCTTGAATTGCTGAGTTCGCAGGCGGTGATATAGCGTTTCGCTTCCCCTGCAAACCGCGAATTGCGCTCAGCGGGCGTTGCCATCCGTAACCCCGCTGATGAGGTGATAACTTGCGAGGTTGGGAATGTCCTTGGGATCGCGAACAAGTGGCTGGGCGGTCCTGCCCAGACCAGCCCTGCGCGCCGCCTCCTTGCGCTCGATTTCGCGCGCCGCCTCCAGAGCCATGAACTCGAAGCGCAGCTCTACGCCCGGCGCCGCCTGTGCCACGCGTGGCAAGTCAGCCGGGATCACCGCCCCGATACGCGGATAGCCCCCTGTCGTCTGGCATTCACTCAGCAAGACAAAGGGCGTTCCGTCACCCGTTATCTGAACATCACCCGGCACGATCACTTCCGACAAGACACTCAGCCCCGCCTCACTGGCAAAGCTGTCTCCCTCCGGCACGAAACGGACGCCCATCCGATTGCCTTTCGCATCCCGCCTGAACACCGTATGCCCGAACCGCCTGAGCTCTGCGGCGCTGAAGAGCTCTGTCTGCACACTCGGCACGAGCCTGACCTTTCCGCCCTTGAAGCGCCCGGGCTCAGGCAGCGTCAAGCCGGTGCGCGTGCCCTTGTCCTCGGCGACTGGCAGTTCATCGCCTTTCTGCACCACGCCCCCGATCCGCGCCACGAGATGCGCCGCGCGTGCGCCGAGCCGCTTCTCGGTATCAAAGCCACCGCCCACATGCAGATAGCCATAGCACCCAGCCCTGGCCGCCCCGATGCTGAGGTGTTCACCCTGCGCCAAAGAATGACTTGCGTTCCAGGCCACGGGCACCCCGTCGATCGCTGCCGCCATCGGCGCGCCGGAAAGCGCGATGCGCATATCCTCGGCAGCTTCGAAAACGCCGCCCATTCCGGCCATTTCCAGCGCGGCACAGCTTTCGCTCTGGCCCAGGAGCGCCGCGCCTTCCCAGAGCGCCAGCCTGTCCGCCGCCCCGCCGCGCGACAGGCCGAACGCGAGATGGCCCTCACGCCCCATGTCCTGCACGCTCATCTGCGGACCTGCGCGGATCACTTTCAGCGCGCGCATCATTCGATCTCCTCATATGTCGCCTCGGGTCCAAGCACGTCCACCGCCTCGAAAATCGCTTCGTCTCCGGCCCGCAGCAAGAAGGGCTCTTCACGCTCCGGCGCGAACAGTTCGAAATCGGTCTGACCAACCTGTCGCCAGCCGGTGGGTGTCGCGACGGGAAAGAGCACAAGCTGCCGGATCGCCACGCAGAGCCCGCCCTTGGGCACTTCCGCCGTCAACTCCGTCTGCCGGGGAATGTCCCAGGCCTCCGAGAGCTCGCCAAGATAGGGCATGCCCGGCATGAAGCCGATGGTCTGAACACGCAGCCGCGCTGTTGAAAGCTGCTCGACCGCCTCGTCGGCGCTCAGGCCCGCTGCGCTCGCTGCCTCCCCAAGCCTCCCGCCGTCGAAGACGGTGGGAATGCGCCACAGCCTGCGCCCTTCCGGCAATCTCGCTTCAAACCAATCGCGTTTGGCGAGCAACTGCTCCAAGTCCGCACGCATTGTCTCATGGGGGTGGCTCAAGGGGTCGAACTTCACATAGGTCGAAACGAGCGATGTCGAGGTTTCCGTTACTCCGTCAATCCGCGCAGCTTCGACTGCGGCCCGAAACGCCAGCGCAGCCCGGTTTGCAGCCTCTCCCAGCGTGTCGCCAAAGCTCACGAGCAACCCGTCGAACCCCGCGTCGCGGATCATTGGCCATCTGCTATCGCGCACGCCACTCATGTTTTTCTCGCCCCTTCTGCAACACGCGATGTCCACGCGCCTTCGCTGATGCGCCACAGGCTAAAGCAATACGGCAGGGAGCGACAATCCTGAGACGAAGTGAATGACCCGTTCTCCCAACCTTAGCGTCCATAGGTCCGTTCAGCGATCCCGATGGACGACATCTCCGTTTCGATCGTGGACAAGAAGGCGGCCTCAGCCTCTGAATAGCGCCGCGCGGAATTGCTGATCAGGTAGATATTGACCTGCGGAAGATCCTCATAGGGCGGGAGCTGACGGATATGGCCGGCGGCCACGTCCTGCCTTGCCACGTGCAGCGGCAAGGCGCCGATCCCGATGTTCGACATGATCATGCGCCGGATCTCGTTCAGGCTCGAGGAAACTCCGCGCCAGTTTCGCGACAGGTTCAATTGGGACCGCAACATCGAGATCGCCTCCAGAGGCCCACCCTCCGCCTCGGTCTGAAACGCGACGAACGGCTCGCCCTCCAGATCCTCCTGCGTGATACTCTCAGCCATGAACAAACGGTGGCGCGCGCCACAGAACAGACCGAAATATTCCTTGTAAAGCACCATGGTCTTGAGCTTCTCGGGAAGGCGTGAAAGCAGACAGATCCCGAAACTGGAGCGGTTCAACGTGACCATCTTCTCGACTTCATCGCTCTCGTGAACCGAAAAGGAATAGGTGACGCTCGGATGTGCGCTTGAAAACCTGTGCAGGAAATCGTCGAAGTGCTCGGAGATGACGGAGCTTGTGATCGCGATCGACAGATGCCCACGCAATTCGGCGTTATCTTCATGCAGGATGGCCGGAAGCTGGGAGACGCTCCCGAAGATCGTTGCACATTCAGTGTAAAGCACATGACCGGCACGCGTGACGGTGAATTCGTTCGGCTTGCGAATGACAAGCGTCTTGCCGACAGTTTGCTCCAGCCGCTTGAGAGCCGAGGAGACGGTTGGCTGCTTCAAGCCCAGGAATGTCGCCGCTTTGGATATGCCCCTTTGCTCCACAACTACCATGAAGGTGCGAAGCAAGTTCCAGTCGAGGTGCCATGGGAAACGGCTGCGGTGAGGAGGACTCATAGACAAAATCTATATTGATGATCTTGAATATCTATTTGCTCAATTTTCCGGCTCATGCAAGTCTTTTCACAGAGCGGGACAAATCCGCCATTTTTCCGGGAGAGATTCCCGCTTCGAAATAACCAACATGGAGATGAAAATGACTTCACGTCGCACCATCCTGAAATCAGCCGTTGTTGCAGCAGGCTTTGCTGCGGCTGGGCTGAGCGCCGCCGCAGCAGACGAACTCGAGACCCTCCAGGAAGAGGGGGTCATCCGCATCGCGATGTCGGGCGCTTACCCTCCCTTCAACTTTGTCAACGACGAGAATGAAGTCGTCGGATTCGACCCCGCTGTCGGCACGGAAATCGCCGAACGCATGGGCCTGGAAGCCGAGATCGTCACAACCGCCTGGGACGGAATCATCGGCGGGTTGCTCGCCAGCAAGTATGACGCCATCGTCGGTTCGATGACCATCACTGAAGAGCGTGATGAAGTCGTCGACTTTGTCGGCCCCTACTATTCCGACACACGCGCTATTTTCACACAGCCCGGATCAGGCATCGAAAGCCTTGACGATCTCGAGGGCAAGAAAGTCGGCCTGACGCTGGGCGAAACCCACGAAGACTGGGCGCGCGAGCGCGGCTACGACATCAACACCTACAAAGGTCTGCCCGAGCTGCTTCTCGAGCTTGAAAACGGCCGTGTCGACGCGATCGTGAACGACTCGATCGCCGCGATCCTCGCGATGGGCGAGAAAGGCCAGGAATTCGAGATGTTCGCCGATCCGACCACTGAGCCTTTCGGTGCCGGCATCGCGATTCGCGAAGGCAACCCTGAACTGGCCGCCGAGATGCAAGCGGCGCTTGATTCCATGATGGAAGACGGCACCTATCTCGAACTGGCCGAAGAGTGGATTGGCGCTGATATCCGCTAAATCGACTTACCCCTGCTCCCGACCGGGAGCGGGGGCTTTGCCTGCCACGTAAGTTCCCGGTGCCGCCGGGAAATGCGTCAGATGCAGTCCCAACCGAGTGCAATCCGAACCAGACAAGGGAGCGCGACATGGACGTTGACCTGATGCTGAGGGTCTACCCATTTTTCCTGGAGGCCGCCTGGCTGACCATTGTGCTGTCGGTTCTCACAGCGCTTCTGGGTCTGACAATGGGCACGCTGGGAGCGGCGGCGCGGTTGTCCCGCTTTGCGCTGCTGCGGTTCATCGGGGCCGCCTATGTAAGTTTCTTTCGCGGCACGCCCGCGCTTATCCAGCTATTCATTCTTTATTTCGGCGGACCGCAGATCGGCATCCAGCTGGACGCCTTCGAGGCGGGCGTGATCGGCCTGGGCATCAATGCCGGAGCCTACATGACCGAAACGATCCGGGGCGCGATCATCTCGATCGACAAGGGACAGAAAGAAGCTGGTCGGACACTTGGCCTGAGCAACTGGCAGGCGTTCTACAAGATCACTCTGCCGCAGGCGGCCCGCTTGATGGTGCGCCCCTTGGGCGTGAACCTGAACATGCTCATCAAGGCCACGGCGCTTGTCGCAGCGATCTCTGTGGTTGAGCTGACATACACGGCACAGCGCTATATCGGATCGACTTACAAGCCGTTCGAGATGTTCCTGCTGGCCGGCATCCTATACATGATCATCATCTATGCGACCGGCCGTGGCGTTGCCTGGCTGGACCGCAAGGTGCAGATCACCTGAGCGGGGGAGAGACGACATGGGCCTCGATTTCACGGTTGTCCCGGCACATATGGACATCATCCTGCTGGGCTGCGCCTGGACGATCGGCATCGCCGTTGCCGCCGCACTGCTCAGCTTTTTCGGCGGTATCGTCTTCGCGGTGATCGCGCTTTATGGGCCCTGGATCGTCCGGCAGCCTTTCAGGCTGTTGGAATGGGTCTTCATGGGGACACCGCTTCTGCTGCAACTGTTCCTGATCTATTTCGGGCTTGTGCAGATCGGGATAGACCTCCCCGCCTACGTCGCCGGGATCATCGGGCTGGGGCTCCACTTTGCGGTCTACAACTCGGAACTGATCCAGACCGCGATCCTCTCGGTAGACAAGGGCCAGATGGAGGCCGCGCGCACCGTCGGCCTCTCGCGGAGTCAGGCCTTGCGCAAGATCGTGATTCCGCAAGCCGTGCGCGACGTGATCCCACCCATTGGCAACAACATGATCGCCCTGCTCAAGGACAGCGCGCTGGTCTCCGTGATCGGCGTGAGCGAGCTGACGCTTTCCGCGCAGCGGGCCATCGGCGCGACCTACCGGCCTTTCGAGTTCTACCTCGTGGCTGCGCTCTTCTATTACGCCATCAACCTTTGCATGGAATGGGTGCAGCGCCGCATCGAGCGCCGCATTTCCATCTCCCGCTGATCCAGGAGACCGAAAATGAGTGACAAAAGCCATTTCGTCGAAATTCGCCACGCCCAGAAATCCTTTGGTGCCCTCGAAGTGCTCAAGGACATCAGCCTGAATGTGGAGCGCGGACAGATCGTCGCCATCATCGGCCCCTCCGGCTCCGGCAAATCCACCCTTCTACGCGCGATCAACGATCTTGATCCGCTGACCGGTGGCGAAGTCTGGCTGGACGGTGTCCAGGTGAACAAGAACCTGCCGCACCGTCAGTATGAAAAGCATATCAACGAGATGCGCCAGGATGTCGGCATGGTGTTCCAGCACTTCAACCTTTTCCCGCATCTGACCGCCCGTGAGAATGTCACCATGGCACCAAAGCTGCTCAAGGGGTTGTCCAGCGCAGAGGCTGACAAACTGGCCGAGGAGCAGCTCGAGAAGGTCGGTATGCTGGACCGGATCGACTATTATCCCTCGCGCCTGTCTGGCGGCCAGAAACAGCGCGTGGCCATCGCCCGCGCACTCGCCATGAAACCCAAGCTGATGCTCTTCGACGAAGCCACCTCGGCGCTCGATCCCGAGCTGGTCGACGAAGTCAACGCGGTGATGAAGAAGCTGGCCGAAGAGCACATGACCATGATCATCGTCACCCACGAGATGGATTTCGCCGCCTCTGTCTGTGACCGGGTTCTGTTCATGGACCAGGGCGTCGTGGTCGAGGAAGGGCCGCCCAGCGTCGTGTTCAAGAACCCGAGCAAGGACCGCACCAAGGAATTCCTCCGAAAACACCTGGCAGGTGCCAATTGACCGACGCGCCGTCTTATCTCTTCTACCAGTCGCGCAATCCCCGCCCGTTTCTGGACCACGGTGAAGGAATCTACCTCTTCGATGAGGGCGGAAAGCGTTACATTGACGGCTCATCCGGGGCGATGGTGTCGAATATCGGACATTCCAACCCCCGTGTGCTGGCCAAGATGAAGGCCCAGATGGACAAGGCCACCTTCGGCTATCGCCTGCATTTCCGCACGCACCCGTCCGAAGACCTGGCCGCCAAGACCGTGGAGATGACGCCCGAAGGGCTCGACCGTGTCTTTTTCGTCTCGGGCGGCTCCGAGGCGGTGGAAAGCGCGGTCAAGCTCGCGCGGCAATATGCGCTGACACAGGGGCAGGAGACGCGCCACAAGGTCATCTCGCGTTTTCCCTCCTATCACGGCTGCACCTTCGGCGCGTTGGACCTGACCGGCTATGCCCCCCTGCGCGAGCCCTTCGCGCCGATGATGGAGGGTATGCCAAAGATCGCCGCGCCCGTGACCTACCTTGATCGGGACAACCTGACCGAGGAGGAACGCGGCCTCAAATATGCCGAGCTCCTGCGCGAGCGGATCGAGGAACTGGGGCCTCAGACCGTGCTGGCCTTCGTCATGGAGCCAGTCGGCGGCGCTTCGACAGGCGCGCTTGTGGCACCCGACAGCTACTATGGGCGCGTGCGCGAAATCTGCGACGAATACGGTGTGCTCCTGATCTACGACGAGGTCATGACAGGCGCAGGCCGCACCGGCAAGTTCCTCGCCGCCGAGCACTGGGGAATCACTCCCGACATCGTGGCCATGTCCAAGGGCTTTGGCGCAGGCTACGCGCCCCTCGGGGCCATCGTCGCCAGCGCCCGCCTCGTCGAGCCTGTTCTGGATGCCGGGGGCTTCCTGCATGGTTTCACCTACGCGGGCAATCCGCTGGCCTGTTCCGCCGGACTGGCCGTTCTCGAAGAAATGGAAGAGCAGGGCCTGATCGAAAATGCCGCGCGCATGGGCGATGTCCTGATGGGCGAGTTGCGCGCCTTGATGGACAGGTATCCCTTCATCGGCGATGTCCGCGGCAAGGGGCTCCTGACGGCGTTCGAGTTCGTCGCCGACCGCGACACGATGGCCCCGCTGGACCCGAAGCTGAACGCCCACGAACGGCTTGTCGAGCTGGCCTATGCGCGCGGCCTGATCATCTACTCCCGCCGCACGCGGGGCGGGAAGGAAGGCGATCATTTCCTCGTTGCGCCGCCGCTCATCATCACCCGCGAACAGATCGGAGAGCTGATGGCGATCCTGCGGGACGCCCTCGATGCCTTCGCCCACGAGATCGGCCTGCCGGTGGAGAGCGCGGCATGAAACTCCCAAGCAAGCAATGCGCCATTCAGGATGCCATCGGCGAAATCAAGGATGGCGATACCATCATGATCGGCGGCTTCGGCGTGCCGGGCACGCCGATGACCCTGATCCGCGCGCTGGTCGCGCATGGCGCGCGCGGCCTCACCCTCGTCAAGAACGACGCCAACGAACCGGGCATGGGACTCGATCACCTCCTGCAAAGCGGACAGGTCGCTCGCCTGATCACCACGCATCTTGGCCTGAACAGCCATGCCATCGCCCTGATGAACGCCGGGGAGATCGACGTCGAATTCAACGCTCAGGGCATTCTAGCCGAACGCATCCGCGCCGGAGGGGCCGGGATCGGCGCCATTCTCAGCGATATCGGGATCGGAACGGAACTGGCCGAAGGCAAGCAGATCGTCGAGCTGGGCGGCAAGGCGCATGTTGTCGAGCCCGCCCTGCGCGCGGATGTCGCCCTTGTCCATGCGGATCGCGCCGACACTTTCGGCAACCTCGCCTATGCCGCGACCGCGCGAAACTTCAACCCGCTCATGGCCATGGCCGCGAGCTGTGTCATCGCCGAGGCCGAGCAGGTGCTGCCCCTTGGCGGGCTTGCCGCCGACGACGTTCACACGCCGGGTGTCTTCGTCGATCGCGTTGTCGAACTGGAAGAAATCAGCGAGGAATATGCCGTTGTCCGACGTTAGGAATCGCATGGTGGCCCGCGCGGCGCGGGAGATCGCGCCGGGCATGGTGGTCAATCTCGGGATTGGCCTGCCGACGAAGGTGGTCAACCACCTGCCATCGGACTTCCCCGTCTGCCTCCATACCGAGAACGGCCTTGCCGGTATCGGCCCGAGCTTGTCACCGGAGCAGGCCGACCGGAACCTCATAGATGCCGGCGGTGCCTATGTGTCCACGGTTCCGGGCTCGGCCTTCTTCGACAGCGCCACGAGCTTTGCCATCGTTCGCTCCGGGCGGCTCGATCTCACAATGCTCGGGGCCTTCGAGGTCAGCGCGGCGGGTGATCTGGCAAACTGGAAGATCCCCGGGAAGTTCAGCCCCGGCGTGGGCGGCGGAATCGAACTGGCCCAGAAGGCGCGGCGCGTCGTGGTTCTGACCACCCATACCGACCGCGCGGGAAATCCCAAGCTCATGCAGGACTGCTCCCTGCCGCTGACGGCGCGTGCCTGCGTGTCGCGCATCTACACCGACATGGCCGTGATCGACATCACTGCCGAGGGGTTCTCCCTCGTCGAAACCGCAGAGGGCGTCAGCACCTCTGATGTGATCGCGGCCACGGGCGCGCCCCTGACCATGCCTGACGCACCACTGCCCACATTTTGAGGCAAGCCATGCAAGATGACCTGAAAACCCGCCTATGCGACGCCGTTGATCAAGGATTTGACAGGCAGGTCGCCTTCCTGTCCGACCTGACTGCGCACCCCTCGACCCGTGGAAACGAGCAATCAGCACAAGATTTCATGGCCGACGAACTGGCCGCAAGAGGCTATGAGATCGACCGCTGGCAGATAGATATCGAGGACATCCAGCATTTGCCGGGCTTCTCGCCGGTGCTCGGCCCCTATGACGATGCGGTCAACGTGGTGGGCACGCACCGGTCGAAGGCACGCACGGGAAAATCCCTGATCCTGAATGGTCACGTCGACGTTGTCCCTGCCGGGCCGCTGGACATGTGGGACAGCCCACCCTTCGAGCCGCGCGTGGCGGACGGCTGGCTCTACGGGCGCGGCGGCGGCGACATGAAAGCCGGGATCGCCTCTAACCTTTTCGCCCTCGATGCGCTCGCCGCCTGCGGGCTGGCCCCGGGCGGCGATGTCTTCTTCCAGTCCGTTGTCGAGGAAGAATGCACCGGCAACGGCGCGCTGGCCTGCCTCGCACGCGGCTACAAGGCCGACGCCGCGCTGATCCCCGAGCCCTTCGCTGAAAGTCTCGTCAGTGCCCAGCTCGGCGTCATCTGGTTCCAGGTTCATCTCAAGGGCCTGCCGACCCACGTCGCCTATGCCGGCAGCGGCTCCAACGCGATCGAGGCGGCCTTCCCGCTGATCCGCGCCCTGCACGAAATGGAGCACCGCTGGAACGCCGCCGAGAACCGCCCTGAGGAATACGGCCACATGGAGCACGCGCTGAACCTCAATATCGGCAAGATCGAAGGTGGTGACTGGACAAGCTCCGTCCCGGCCTGGAGCGTGTTCGACGTGCGCATGGGGATCTTCCCGGGACAGTCGATCGAGGCAGCCAAGGCCGAGATCGAACAGGTGATCCTAGATGCTGCGCGAGAGAACGCGTTCCTGCGCAATTCGTTGCCCGAGATCGTCTATCACGGCTTCCATGCCGAGGGATACGCACTGTCACGCGATAGCTCCGCGAACGCCGCCTCCGCGATTGCAGCCTTGGACAAGGCACACAATAGCGTCAGCGGTGAGGCCTTGCAGCACGAGGCCATCACGGCCACCACCGATGCGCGCTTCTTCGGGCTCTATGCGGACACGCCAGCGCTTGTCTATGGCCCGCGCGCCGAGGCAATCCACGGCTTCAATGAGCGGGTCGAGCTGGAAAGCATGCGCCGCATCACCAAGGCAACCGCACTGTTCATCGCCGACTGGTGCAAAACTGAAGAGATATGAAGGCTATTCCATGCGTGATGCAGTCATCGTTTCAACCGCCCGCACGCCGATCGGCAAGGCCTACCGCGGTGCGTTCAACAATATGGAGGTTCCCAGCCTCGCCACCCCTGCGGTAAAGGCGGCGCTCAAGCGCGCCGGATTGGTCGGCGACGAGGTGGAAGAAGCCATTTTCGGATCTGCCCTGACGCAGGGATCCGCCGGGATCAATGTGGCCCGGCATATTGTTCAGGCCGCTGGCCTGCCCGACGCGGTTGCCGGCGCAACCGTCGACCGCCAGTGCGCCTCGGGCCTCAACGCGATCGTCATCGCGTCCCACATGGTGCGCTGTGAAGGCGTCGACACGGCCCTCGCCGGGGGCGTTGACAGCATCTCGCTGGTGCAGAACGCCCATTGGAACGGTCATCGCTACCGCGTGCCCTCGGTGCCCGACGAATACTACCTCGGCATGCTCGATACGGCTGAAGTGGTCGCCGAGCGCTATGGTGTCACCCGCGAAGCACAGGATGCCTACGCGCTTCAAAGCCAGATGCGCACGGCCAAGGCGCAGGAGGCGGGCCTTTTTGCAGGCGAGATCGTGCCGGTGGAGGCAGTCAGGCTCGTGACCGACAAGGAGACGAAGGAAACCCACGAAGAAACCGTGCGTCTCGAAGCCGATGAGTGCAACCGCCCCGGCACGACAGCCGAAGGGCTGTCCAGCCTCGCCGCCGTGAAAGGCGACGGCATGACCGTCACCGCAGGCAATGCCAGCCAGCTCTCCGACGGGGCCGCTGCCCTCGTCGTCATGGAAGCCTCCGAGGCGCGGCGGCGCGGGCTTGAGCCGCTGGGCGCGCTACGCGGCTTTGCCGTGGCCGGGGTTGCGCCGGAAGAGATGGGCATTGGCCCGGTGAAGGCGATTCCCCGTCTGCTGGACCGTGCCGGACTGACACTGGGCGACATCGACCTGTGGGAAATCAATGAGGCCTTCGCGGCCCAACTTGTCTATTGTCGCGATGCCTTGTCCATCCCCGACGAGCGCCTGAACGTGAACGGCGGTGCCATCTCCATCGGCCACCCCTACGGCATGTCCGGAGCGCGCATGTCGGGGCATATCCTGCTGGAAGGCCGCCGTCGCGGCGCCAAATGGGGCGTCGTCTCCATGTGCGTCGGTGGCGGGCAAGGCGCGGCCGGGCTCTTCGAAGTCTTCTGAGGATATCCCATGCACAGTCTCACATCGCAGCAACTTGCGCAGTTGACTGACCTTCGCCACGAGTTGCACCGCAACCCCGAGATATCAGGTGAAGAACAGAAGACGGCGCTGCGGATGCGCACCGAGCTGGAAGCGCTCGGAGCCGACCGCATCTGGGACGGACTCGGCGGGCACGGCATCGCCGCTGAGTTCAAGGGAGCTGCCCCCGGGCCGACTGTCCTGCTGCGCTGCGAGCTGGACGGGTTGCCAATCCGTGAATTGTCCGAACTGCCCTACAAGTCCAGGGTTGAAGGCAAAGGGCACCTATGCGGCCATGATGGCCACATGGTGTCCATGCTGGGGGTCGGAATGCGGCTGGCAAAGCGCCCTGCGACCGGCCGGGTGATCCTCCTGTTCCAACCTGCAGAGGAAACTGGCGCAGGGGCGAAAGCCGTTGTCGAAGACGATAGATGGCCCGAGATTCGCCCTGACTATGCCTTTGCCTACCACAATGTGCCCGGCCAACCCCTTGGCGAGATCGGCCTGCGATCGGGCCCCGGCAATTGCGCATCACGGGGCATGCAGATCCTGCTTGAAGGAAAAAGCTCTCACGCCGCCGCGCCGGAAGACGGGATGTCCCCCGCGCCCGCGATGGCCGCGTTGATGGCCTCGCTGCCAGCACTGAGCGGTGGAACGCTGGGAGAGGACAGCTTTGCGCTTGCCACGTTGACCCACGCTCAGCTCGGCGAGCCGACCTTCGGCATTGCCCCTGCCGAGGGCGAGCTGCGGGTGACCCTGCGCACGATGTCCAACGAACGCATGGACAGGCTGATCACCGATGCGCTGGCAGAGGTTGACCGCAACACCGGCGCGCTTGCGGTGGACATCCACTGGCATGATGTCTTCACCTCCGTGGTCAATGACGGCGAGGCCACGCAGATCGCGCGGGATGCCGCCGCCGGGCTGGGGCATACCGTCAACGAAATGGCCCTGCCCATGCGCTGGTCGGAGGATTTCGGCCGCATCGGCGAGGACGGGGCCAAGGCCTGCCTGCTCTATATCGGTGCCGGAGAAGCCCTGCCCCAGTTGCACAACCCCGACTATGACTTCCCCGATGCGCTGATCCCCGTTGCGGTCGACCAGTTTTGCGGGATCGTCCATAGGCTGCTGGGACCGCTTCAACCATGAGCCGGGACATCTATCCCGATTCATGGTGCGAGATTCATCTCGACCGGATTGCCCGAAATCTCGATCTGACCCTCGGCCTCATCCCCGCTGGCCGCAAGCTCTGCGCCGTGCTCAAGGCCGATGCCTACGGCCACGGGATCGACAAACTCGTTCCCATCATGCAGGCCCGGGACGTGGAGTGTATCGGCATCACGTCGAACGCAGAGGCCTTTGCGGTCCGTGAGGCCGGATACGAGGGAACCATGATTCGCGTGCGCTCGGCCACACCGGGCGAAATCGACAATGCGCTGGACGCAGCTGTGGAAGAACAAGTCGCCTCTCTCGAAATCGCCGAGAAGCTCAGTGCGCTGAGGGCTGCGGGTCATCCGGTGCGCGCGCACCTGGCCCTGAACAGCCTCGGAATGTCGCGTGACGGGCTGGAGATCTCGACAGGTGAAGGTCAGGCGATATGCCTGAGAATCCTCGAGAGGCTGGCTCCTGATATCGTGGGCATCTGCACCCATTTTCCGAGCAATACCCCCGAGAACCTGCGCGCAAGCGCGGACCTGTTTCGCGATCATGTCGCCTGGGTTTTCGAGAACAGCCCGCTGGAGCGCTCCGAGGTGCTGGTCCATGCCGGAAGCTCCCTGACGCTGGTCTCCGATGAGCCCGTCGAGACCGACATGTACCGCTGCGGCGCGATTCTCTACGGCATCCTGAAACCGGAACTGGGGTTCCGGACCACGATGGACCTCAAGGCGCGCGTCGTCAGCGTCGGGGAGTATCCCGCGGGCGCAACGGTCGGCTACGACAAGGATTTCCAGCTCGACAGCGATCGGAGGCTGGCCTGCCTTTCCATCGGATATGCCAACGGGTTCCGGCGAGACCCGGCCCCCGGCACCATCGTCATGCTCAACGGCCGCGCCGCGCCTGTTCTGGGCAAGGTCTCCATGAACACGGTCGTCGTCGACGTGACAAATATCGACGGCATCACGCCGGGCAACGAGGCAACGGTTTTCGGCGGCATCCCCGACACGCGGGCCTCGCTGGAGACGACCGAGCGGCAGTTCCGAACGATCATGGCAGACCTCTACGCCGATTGGGGCATGCGCAACACGCGCATTTTTATCTGATCGGTTGTGGAGAATCAGCGATGCAAGAAAACTGGTGCCGCTGATAGGACTCGAACCTACGACCCCATCATTACGAATGACGTGCTCTACCAGCTGAGCTACAGCGGCCCGCGAAATCATCTATACCTTCGGCCATTTACGCGCAAGATGCAAAGCGCCCAACAAAAAGGCACATATGCGGCTCCGGTTTGTTTGCCGCTGATTTCTTCAGCGCGGCGACGCCTTATTCAGCAATGTTTTCCGTGCATTACGATTCTTTCGCGTTTGCAGCATTTTGCCCTTGCGATCACGCCGCGACGCAGCAAATCTGGGTCTACAAGCCGCGTGGCCTCACTCCTCCTCCCTTGGCTCCGCGGCCAAAAAAGACAGCGCCGCACCTCTCCTCCTCCCTGGTGCGGCGCTTGTTGAAAAAAGTCCAACAGGAAAGGCCGGGTGCTCAGTGCCCGGCCTTGCCCTTTATGCAAGCTCACAAGAGCCGCGGCCCGCGCCGCTTTTTCCCAGGCCGCGCCTACCTCGCGCCATATTCTTCTGTATAAGTGCGCCAGTCAGTAACGAGCGCACCCATGAACATTCTCTTCATCCATCAGAACTTCCCGGGCCAGTTCAAGCATCTCGCCCCGGCGCTCGCCCGCGCCGGGCACAGATGTGTCGCGCTCACGCTCAGGGCCGAGAAACCCGGGACATGGAACGGCGTGCGCATCCTGCCCTACAAGGTCGAAGGCCGGACAGGCCAGAACCTGCACCCCTGGCTCGTCGATTTCGATACGAAAGTCACCCGCGCCGAGGCCTGCTACCATGCCGCCGTCAAGCTGCGCGACGCCGGGTTCACTCCCGATCTCATCATCGCGCATCCCGGCTGGGGCGAATCGCTCTTTCTCAAGGATGTCTGGCCCTCCGCCAGGCTGGGGCTCTATTGCGAGCTCTACCACCAGGCCGAATATCCCCACACAGGCTTCGACAAGGAGTTCCAGCCCGTCATCAAGCCGACGGAAGCCCTGCGCCTGCGCCTCAAGAACGTCAACAATCATGAGCATTTCGACATCGCCGATGCCGGCCTCAGCCCGACGCACTTTCAGGCCGACACTTTCCCGCCGGAGTTCCGTGACAGGATCACTGTCTGCCATGACGGTATCGACACAGACGCGCTCCGCCCCGATCCCGAGGCGCGGCTTGACCTGGAAACAGGTGAAAGCTTCACGCGCAACGACGAGATCATCACCTTCGTCAATCGCAACCTCGAGCCCTATCGCGGCTATCATGTCTTCATGCGCGCCCTGCCCCGCCTGCTGAAAGAGCGCCCCAAGGCCCGCGTGCTCATCGTCGGGGGCGATGACGTGAGCTATGGCGCACGCCCGCCCAAGGGCCAGACATGGAAACAGATCTTCATCGACGAAGTGCGCGGCAAGATCCCGACACCCGATTGGCAGCGCGTCCATTTCCTGGGCCGTGTCCCCTACAGCCGGTTCCAGGCGCTCCTGAAGGTCAGCCGCGTGCATGTCTACCTGACATACCCCTTCGTGCTGAGCTGGTCCCTCTTCGAGACGATGAGCGTCGAAGGCGCCATCGTTGCCAGCAAGACAGCCCCCGTCGAAGAAGCCATCACCCATGGCGAGAATGGCCGCCTCGTCGATTTCTTCGATCGCGAGGCGCTGGTGGAAGAGATATGTCACCTGCTCGAAAGCCCCGAAGAGCGCGCCGCGCTCGGCCGCGCCGCCCGCCAGCTCGTCGTCAAGACCTACGATCTAAGGAATATCTGCCTGCCCGGCCAGGTCGCCTGGGCCGAAGGGCTGGTTTAGCAGGGCGCGCCAAAGCGCCCCGCACCCCGTCAGAATCGGCTGTCGCTGATCCGCAATTCGCGCGCCCGGTCGAGAATCGCGTTCTCCACGGCGCGTGCCGTGCCTGCGGCCACGGGGCCACTGCGCGTTGCCAGCGCCACGTTGAGCGAGCGTGCGTCAAGCGCGGGGTCATCTATGTAGACGGTCGCCCGATAGGCGCGCCCGCCGCCCGGAGGCGTGCCATAGCCAAAGACCATGACGCCGCTGAAGGGATCAACCGACTGGACAGGCAGGAAGCTCAGCACATCGAGCGAGGCCGTCCAGAGATAGCGATTCACCTGGATGTTCGCTTCGGTGTTCTTGTTGCGGAAAATGTCCCAGATCGTGGAGCCTTCCTGCTGGATCAACAGGTCCGGGTTTCGGCCCTGCCCTTGCTGCTGCGCAGGGCGGTCTGGGTCCGCTTCCATCGTCGCTGCGGGGCCGACACGGCCGAAATTGAGGCTTCCACCACCACAGGCGCTCAACATCGAAATGACCAAAAGCAGGGCGCCTGCTGTGTATATAGGGCTTTTCATGGCTCGGATCCGCTCGTTTGCTGCCCCTTCGTCCTACCCAAGCCGCCCGCTCGGGGCAAGCCTTTATGCCGCTTGCCTGAAATCGCGTCTCGATTTCGGGGTCCCGAAGCCTGCCTGCGGCCCGAAACCGGCCCCGGACACACTGTGGCATCCATGCACCATCTTTCGCCACTTTGCCCCGGAACCTTCGGGCGCGCTTGAATCGAAGCCGCTTTGAGGCGAGAGAGTAGCCTATACCCAATTCGGATGAACCGTTTTGGGCTCATGACACGAAAACTCGAGGGAAAGATCATGAAAAAGATTCTCTTCGCTACGACAGCTCTCGTTGCAACAGCTTCTGTTGCCGCGGCTGACGTAACATTCGGCGGCTATGGCCGCTTCGGCATCATGTACGACGGTGCCGCAGATTCCACAGACATCACATCGCGTCTGCGTCTGCAGATCGACGCGACAGCAGAATCCGACGCCGGCGTCGAATTCGGTGCACGCGTTCGCATCCAGACAGCTGAAGGCTCCGCTCCAGACGGCGTCAACGGCGCACGCTTCTTCGCCCGCTCCGGCGGCCTCGAAGTCGGCGTAGGCAACATCTTCGGCGCGCTCGAATTCATGCCCGGCCAGTACCCGGTCGACATGGGTCTCACAGGCCTCGGCTATGACTACGTTGCCTACAACTTCCGCGGTGACGCTTACTCCTCCACAGGTAACGGCGCTTCGGGCAGCAACGGCATCGAAGTCATGTACTCCATGGGTGACTTCTCGGCTCACGTTTCGGCCTCCGACACCGCCGACCGTATCGCCGCACACGGCGCATACAACTGGAACGGCTGGACAGCCGCTCTGGGTGTTCAGGACTCCAACAACGCAGCCGACACAGAGCTGACGGTAAGCGTTGGCGGCGACATCGGCCCCGCAACTGTTGGCCTCGCATGGGCCGACAACGGCACAGCCGGCGATCACTGGGTTCTCTCGGGCCGCTTTGACGTAGGCGCAGCAACAAACGTTGAAGCCTACATCTCGGACGCCGACTACTTCGCCGAAACATCCTACGGTGTTGACTTCAACCACGACCTCGGCGGCGGCACATCGCTCCGCGGTGGTGTTGTGTCGGACCAGAACGGCGATACAAATGCTGACTTCGGTGTTCACTTCAACTTCTGATATCAGAAGCTGAAAGCATCAATTTGGAAAGGGCAGGCATCGCGCCTGCCCTTTTCTTTTGCGCGCCGCTCGGGTTATCTCGCCTGTGAAACACAGGAGCGCCCCAATGTCCCTCTCCGAGATCCGATCCCGCATCGCCAAGGCCGAGAAGGCCGCAGACCGCGCCAGCGGCAGCACCAGCCTCA
>JAWLEL010000260.1:0-4215 GCA_041686165.1 Lentibacter sp. | reverse complement strand
GAGCATGCCGAGTCCGTCAACGGTAACGCATCCGGCCTTTTCAGCCTCGTTTAGAAGATGCGTCCTGAGCGGCGCATAGACGAGATCCGTCACCAGCGCACCTTTCTGCAGCCCATCAAGCGGCACGCGCAGGGGCGGCTTTCCCATCATTCCAAGCGATGTCGTGTTCACGACGGTTGTCGCCTCTTCGAGAATATTCCCGGCCTGCACCCAATCAACCACGCGCAGCCGCTTGCCGAAATCCTTCTTGAGCTTCTCGGCGCGCTGCTTCGTGCGATTGGTGATCAGGATTTCCGGAACACCCGCCTCGTTGAGCGCGGCAATAACAGCCCGTGCGGCCCCACCGGCACCGAGAATGACCGTGGGCCCTGCCTTCGGGTTCCACTCCGGCGCTTTCTGTCTCAGGTTCTGGAGGAAGCCATAGCCATCGGTATTATCCGCATGGATCTTGCCATCCTTCCGAAAGATCAGGGTATTCGCCGAGCCGATGAGCGCCGCCCTGTCGGTGACGAGATCAGCCAGCTCCATGACCGTCTCCTTGTAAGGCACGGTCACGTTCACGCCGACAAAGCCCATCTTCGGAAGCATCTTGATGACATCCGCAAGATCGTCCTGCGCGATATCCATCGGGATATAATGCCCCGCGATGCCAAGCGATTTCAGCCAATGCATGTGCAAGGCCGGTGACTTGCTGTGCGCGATGGGCGAGCCGATCACGCCTGCCAGTGGTATTCGGTCCAGGCTCATCCTTCCAGCTCCCCCGAAAGCGTCAGGTAGTTCAACAGTTCCAGAAGCGGCAATCCAAGAATGGTGAAGTAATCCCCTTCGATCCTCGAAAAGAGTCGCACGCCTTCTTCCTCCAGTTTGTAGCCGCCGACGGATGTTCTGATGCTGTCCCAGTTCCGGTCAACGTAACTATCGAGATAAGAATCCGAAACATCACGCATGTAAAGACGCACCTGCCCGACATGACGCCAAAGCGGCTTGGCCTCGTGATAGATCACCGCCGCGGAAAGCAGCGTATGACGTTTTGCCCGCAGCGCGCGAAGCTGTCGGCCTGCGTCTTCGGGTGAGTCTGGCTTCGAGACAAGGCCGCCCTCGTGAGCCAGCACCTGGTCACAACCGATCACAAGGGCATCGGTCCGTTTCCCGCTGACCTTGCGCGCCTTGGCGTCCGCCAGCGCATCGGCGATATCCCTTGGGCTCACCCCTTCTGCCAGGAGAGAAGCCTTGATCGCCTCTTCATCCACACGCGCCGGCAATACCTCGTGAGACACACCTGCATTCGCCAGGAGCTGAGCCCTGATCTGCGATCCCGAAGCAAGGATGATGTCACGCGTCATGTGGATAACCCCGGTAGAAGTGAAGGAAGTCTTAATGCACAACGTCCCCGATTTACAGGGTATGCGTTCTTGACTCGCATTTCCGCCATATTCTCCCGATTTTCACGTGATTCCATAACCTGTGGATAAGGAAAACAAGTTACCAAAGGCTCCAGTCCACCCCGGAATTCATACAATGTTTTTCCACAGTGAAATCCGGGGAGCCAATCCTGATTTAGAGAATGAAATCATATAATTATTTATTTTTTCACATTCTTGGCGGCCGAAGACCTCAAGTTTCTCCCGTGAGGAAAACACATTGGACAAATCATTAATCCACAGGATAGCCTGCCCCCAACAAACAACATCATCTCTCTTTCTTATATATTTATTTATTTGAAAGGAGACCGGAGAGAACAGGCACATGATCACCGATCTGCTCGCAGATATTTATCCCTGGACGAAATCCCTGCATATCATGTCGGTCATCTCCTGGATGGCTGGGCTGTTCTACTTGCCTCGCCTTTATGTTCATCACGTCGAACAAAGCACCACGGGCGATGAAAAGGATGCTGTTTTCCAGATGATGGAACTCAAGCTTCTCAAGGTGATCATGAATCCGGCGATGATCGCCACCTGGCTTTTCGGCCTGATGCTGGTCTTCACGCCGGGGATTGTCGATTGGTTTTCGATCTGGCCCTGGATCAAGGGCGCCGCCGTGATCGCGATGACATGGTTCCACATGTGGCTCGGTCTGCGCCGAAAGGACTTCCTGCGCGGAGAGAACACGCGCTCGGGACGCAGCTACAGGATGATGAACGAGCTGCCGACCGTGCTGATGATCGTCATCGTCCTTGCCGTGGTCGTCAAATTCTGAAGCCAGCCCGGGCCTGTCTCTGATTGACTCCAGCGCCCACAAGGCCTATCTCGTCTCCAAGCCTGCCCGTCCGGGAGCAACAGGTCATTCCAGATCAACATATCGTCCAGCCCCCGCCAGAGCGGGCCTGTGAGGCTGAAAGGCATTCCCATGACACAAGAACATCTCAATCTCGCTGAACTCAAGGCCATGAGCCCCAAGGAGCTGGTCACACTGGCCGAGGAGCTTGAAGTCGAGAACGCCTCCACGATGCGCAAGGGCGAGATCATGTTCTCGATCCTGAAGGAACGCGCCGAGGATGGCTGGATGATCAGCGGTGATGGTGTGCTCGAGGTGCTTCAGGACGGTTTCGGCTTCCTGCGCGCGCCGGAGGCCAACTATCTCCCCGGCCCCGACGATATCTACCTGTCGCCCGAGATCATCCGGAAGTTCTCCCTGCGCACGGGCGATACGATCGAAGGCTATCTGAAACAGCCCGAGGACAACGAGCGTTACTTCGCTCTGATCAATGTCACCAAGATCAACTTCGAAGAACCCGAGAAAGCGCGCCACAAGATCGCCTTCGACAACTTGACGCCGCTCTACCCCGATGAGCGCCTCACGATGGAAATCGAGGATCCGACGATCAAGGACAAATCGGCCCGTATCATCGACCTCGTCGCGCCCATCGGCAAGGGCCAGCGCTCGCTCGTCATGGCGCCGCCGCGCACGGGCAAGACAGTCCTGCTTCAGAACATCGCCCAGAGCATCGCGGCGAACCATCCCGAGTGCTATCTCATCGTTCTGCTGATCGACGAGCGGCCCGAGGAAGTCACCGACATGCAGCGCTCCGTGAAAGGCGAGGTCATCTCCTCGACATTCGATGAACCGGCAACCCGCCACGTCGCCGTGGCCGAGATGGTCATCGAGAAAGCCAAGCGCCTCGTGGAGCACAAGCGCGATGTCGTGATCCTGCTTGATTCGATCACGCGCCTCGGCCGCGCCTACAACACGGTTGTTCCCTCGTCCGGCAAGGTGCTCACGGGCGGTGTCGATGCCAATGCCCTCCAGCGCCCCAAGCGTTTCTTCGGCGCTGCGCGGAACATCGAGGAAGGCGGCTCGCTCACCATCATCGCAACCGGCCTGATCGAGACAGGCTCGCGCATGGACGAGGTCATCTTCGAAGAATTCAAGGGCACGGGCAACTCCGAGATCGTGCTTGACCGTAAGGTCGCCGACAAGCGTATCTTCCCCGCGATGGACATTCTCAAGTCCGGCACCCGGAAGGAAGACCTGCTCGTCGATGCCAAGGATATGCAGAAAACATTCGTCCTGCGCCGGATTCTCAACCCGATGGGCACGACAGATGCGATCGAGTTCCTGCTTGGCAAGCTCAAGCAAACCAAGACGAATTCCGAGTTCTTCGACTCCATGAACACCTAAAACCCGTTTTAAAACAACAGGTTAAATAATATGGATACGATTTTCGCCTTGGCAAGCGCGCCGGGAAAGTCCGGCGTGTCCGTGATCCGCCTTTCGGGTCCGCAGGCCTTTGCCGCGGGCAGAAAGCTGGCTGGCGATCTGCCGCCCCCGCGCTCTGCCGGGTTGCGTGTGCTGCGCGCAGCCTCGGGCGAGAAGATCGACGAAGCTCTGGTGATCCGTTTCGAGGAAAAAGCAAGCTTCACGGGCGAAGCTGTCGTCGAGCTGCAAACCCATGGCAGTATCGCGGTGGTCAATGCGCTTCTGGGCGAACTTGGCCGCATGGACGGCTTGCGGATCGCCGAGCCGGGGGAGTTCACACGCCGCGCCCTGGCAAATGGCCGCCTTGATCTGGCCCAGGTCGAAGGGCTGGCCGACTTGATCGAATCGGAAACGGAAGTGCAGCGTCAGCAAGCGCTCCGGCTGTTCTCGGGTGGCCTTGGCGAGAGAGCGGATGGCTGGCGCGAAAAGCTTGTTCGCGCCTCTGCCCTGCTCACGGTCACGATTGATTTCGCCGATGAAGAGGTTCCGGTCGATGTGAACCCCGAAGTGCTTGAG